>NZ_JAEMSG010000021.1 GCF_016462945.1 Mycolicibacterium sp.
GTCCGACGCCAAAGACCCGCCGGCTGCGACCAACGACTCGCCCGACCAGCCGCTCCCCGACGATCGGAACGGCACCGATCAGAACGGCATCGATCAGAACGGCACTGATCAAAACGACGCCGAGATACCCGGACAGATCGGCACCGCCCCGAGCCCACAGCTCGCCGCCGTGATCGCTGCCGCGGTCGCAGGAACTCCTATCCCGGAGGCGTTCACCGCGCAGGGCATCGCCATTCCCGAGCCGGGGTCGGCGATCGCCGCCCCGCTTGACCCGACCCAGGTGGTGGCCGGCGATATCGGCGTGCTCACCGATCGGCATGCCCTGGCACTCGGCGGCGGCAAAGCGCTCCTCGACCAGCAGATCCAACCCCTGGACGCCGTCTCGGGTCCGGGCTTCATCGGCTGGCAGCATCCGCCGGAGCCGATTCCGCCGGGTCCGACAGCGACAGGATAGGGAGAATCAATGGCCAATCGCATCACCGTGCTACCCGAGGAGTTGCGCCGGGCCGCCCGCGCGCACCGTGAGACGGCTGACTATCTCAGCACCGTCCCGGAGAACAATGCCGCCGTGCTGGCGACGCTGGAATCGCTGGGTCCGGTCTTCGCAGACCTCCGTGACGCCGGATCAGAACTCCTCGACCAACGCCGGGTGTGCTACCAGCAGCAGGCTGCCGCGCATTCGGATCTTGCCGACCAACTGAGCTACGCCGCCGACGCGTGGGAGCGCCACGACACCCACGCCGCACGCGAACTCCGGGTGGTCACCGAGGGCGACGTATGAACGAAGCAGATCCCGGATTCGATGCCGTACACCCCAGCGGGCAGTTGATTTTTCGGTCCTCCCGGGGCGGTTGCCTGCACAGTGTGGTGCTGTCGGAAGCCGCAATGGATACCGATGCCGATAACCTGGCCAGGGCAGTGCTGTTGGCCGCCGACGTATCCCATCTGCATGCGGTGATGCAGATCCGCGAGGAGATCATTGCCGCCGGGTATACCCCGTCGGCGGAAATCCCCGGAGCCCGCGACCTCGAGGCCGCCGAGGGTGCGCTGCTGCGACACCGGCTGCGGTCGGGCTAGTTGGCCGAGCCAGGATCGACGGTGGGCCCGATGACGTCCGGTAGTGACACCGGCTGCGGTCCGAACAGTTCCCGCGCCTGGTGCAACAGCGCCCGAACCTCGTCGAGCTGTTGTTGCAGCAGCGACTCACTCATGCCGCCCACGCTAACGAGGCGTGGGGGAGCGCACAATTCACCCGCGGGGTATCTCGGCGTTGATCCGGTCCAGCAGAGCGCCGTAGCGGCCGGCTTCGGGGTGGCTGCCGGGTTTTCCGCTGCTGATCAGACCCGCGGCCAGGCTTCGTGAGGGGTCGGCCCAGATCACCACGTTGGTCAATCCGGTGTGGCCGAACGCGGCGGCCGCATCCCTGCCGAACGGGCCGAATCGTTTGGAGCCCAGCATGAAACCGGTTCCCCAGCGGATCGGCGCCAGGCCCGTCGCGACATCGGGTCGCAGCCGGCGGCACTGCGTTACCGCCGCCTGCAGTGTCTCCGGGCGCAGTACGCGCACCCCGTCCAGCTCACCGCCGCGGCGCAGGATCTCGGCGAACCGGGACAACTCGTCGGCCGTCGACACGGTGTTCGATGAGGGCACCACACTGGTCAGGAACAGCGGGGTGTTCGAGAAGGGGATGATCTGCGTCATGGAGCCGCCGAGTGCGATCTTCAGCCCTGCCGCCAGCGGAGCAGGCAGCGGCTTTCCGGTCACGTGACTGGGTGCCACCAGCGCCACATCAGCGTCGGCAACGCCGTAATTCGTCCATCGAAACCCCAGTGGGCCGAGAATCTCGGTGCCCAGGATCTCCCGGATATTGCGGCCGGTGGCGGCAGAGACGATCTCTCGGATCAGCGGCCCCCAGGTCACGCCGTGGTAGATGTGCATCAGTCCCGGGCGGTGGATCGGTTTAAGGTCCCCGAGTTGCGCTCTGGCGTAGTCACTGTCGTTCATCCGGCGCAGATCCGGGCGCCCCGTCGCGAAGGGCACACCGGCGCTGTGCGTGATCACGTGGCGGATCGTGGTGCGCTCCTTGCCATGTCCGGTGTAGTTGGGCAGGTAGTCGCAGACCCGGTCATCGAGCGAGAAGGATCCGCGTTCGACGAGCATGTGCACCACCGTCGTGCTGATCGCCTTGGCCGCCGAATACACACAGAACGGTGTCTCGGTGCTGACCGGTATCTGCTCGGCGTCGGGGGGATCGGTGGGGCCGTTCCCCCAGCCGTGCCCGATTGCCCGGTTGAGCACCACCTTTCCGTTATGCCGCAGGCACAGTTGGATCGCGGGGTGCATTCCCGCGCGATACCAGTGCCGGGCGGCATCCCAGATCCGGCTGAGCGCGGCGGGGTCCAGGCCACCCGGGTCCTCATCACCGACGGCGGTGACGGCATCGAGGTCGGCCGGCACGCGGATCCTGCCGTCAGCAGTCACGACTGCCGATACAGGGTTGCACTCAGATGGTGCTGCCGTGGCAGACCCACCGCGGCCATCTGCAATGTGTAGCTCAACTCGTCGCCATCGAGTCGGATCGAACGGGCCACCGCGACAACCTCTTTGGCTGATGCACTGCCTGCGACAGTGGTTGAGTGAACGTCGAGCACAAGACCGCGGTCGGTCAAAGCCACCGAACCCTCGTCGATCTCGGTGATACCGGTCGGATGGGCGATGACGAACTCGACGCAGTCGGCCGACGGCATCCTGATGTAGCCGGTCTCGGCGTGCAGCGGTGAGCCGTCATCGGATCTGGTCCGCTGCGAATACGTCAGAAACGGCTTTCCGGTGTGGCCGATGCTGACTTCCTCGGTATAGTCGAACGCTTCGATGGTGGGGTACTCACCAGATCCGCGACCGGCCCAATTGCCCAGCAGGGCAGCCAGTTTCGCGATGCCGGGATGAAGGCCGGCGATGCCCGTCACGGCAGAACGACTCAGAGCGGCCCGACGAGTTCCACCCAGTTGCCGTCCGGGTCGGCAACGAACATCCAGCCCATTCCGGGAACGGGGGCGAACTCGGCGAGCGGCTGCGCGAAGGAGTACCCGGCAGCGTCGACCTGACGGGCCACCTCGGTCGCGTTGGAGACAACCAGCGTGAGGTAGCGGATGCCGGCCTGGGCCGGTCCGCCACCGGGCGCCACCGGCGCGGCAGGTGGCTCGTCCAACGTCACCAGCTTCAGGACGTTGTTGCCGATCGAATACCGCTTCATCGTTCCACCGGGGAAGTCGAGGTCACCCTGGTAGGGAAGGCCGAGGAAGTTCTCATAGAAGTCCACCATCGCGTCGCGGTTGGTGGTCACCACCCCGATCTCGACGCTTTGGGCGAGCAGTTCCACGGACATTGCTGATCCTCTCCCGGTGGTGTTTGACCTGCGCAGGATAACCGCCGAGGAGGCACCTACGGTGTGGTGCCCATGGTTATCAGGTCCCAGACACCGCGGGTCCACAGCGGACGGTGAACCCGATGCTGTTCGGTGACGGTGAACCCGGCACCGGCGAACAGTGCGCGCATCTCTGCCGGCGACGGGTTGTGGGCGGGGTTGGCCGGATTGGCCGACAGCCGTCGCAGTGGCGCGGGCAGTGGGGGACTGATGGTGGCCACCGCCGCCAGACCCCCCGGCACCAGTACGCGATGGAACTCACGCATGGCCGCAGGCTGGTCAAAGAAGTGGAATGCCGAGGTGGTGACCACGGCGTCAAGGGATCCGTCGGCGAAGGGAAGTTGTTCGGCGGGGCCCCTGCGCCACTGAACCGACGCCGACCGGGCCCTGGCCTGTTCGAGCATGCCGTCCGACATATCCACCCCGTATACCTCGTCGGGGCGCAGTTCAGTCTGGATTCGGGCGGCCAGAATCCCGGTGCCGCAGGCGATATCGGCCACCCGGCGGGCGCCCCGCGTGCGGAGTTCGGCAACCACCTCATCCTGAGCGGGCTGATAGACCCAACGCTGCAGGTAGGGGAGGTCGTAGAGCGGCGCGGCCCGGCTCCAGAACCGCGTGACGGCATCGTTGAACTGCCGACCCGGTGTGCTCACAACGACCTCCTGTGGCGACTGTACTGCCGGGATCGACGGCCCCTGGGCGATCCCGCATCGGTGGAGAGCCCCATGCCATTAATCTGACGACGGGGCACCTTCGAGGAGGCAGCATGTACGACCTGACGATCACCGGTGGCACCGTTGTGGACGGCACCGGCGGGACGCCGTTTCGGGCTGATATCGGCATCTCCGACGGTGTGATCGTCGAGGTCCGCCGGCGCGAGGGCGACGACCGCGGTCTCGACGGGGAATCGGCGCACACCATCGATGCCTCCGGCCGGATCGTGACGCCCGGGTTCGTCGACGTCCACACCCACTACGACGGACAGGTCAGCTGGGACGGGCTGCTCGAACCGTCGAGTCTGCACGGGGTGACCACGGTGGTCAGCGGCAACTGCGGTGTCGGGTTCGCCCCTGTGGCACCCGGCCGCGAGCAGTGGCTCATCGAACTGATGGAAGGCGTTGAGGATATCCCCGGTTCGGCGCTGGCCGAGGGCATCACCTGGGAGTGGGAGAGCTTCCCCGAATATCTTGATGCGGTCGAAAAGCAAAGGTTGGCAGTCGATTACGGTACCCAGATCGCCCATGGCCCGGTCCGCGGCTATGTGATGGGTGAGCGCGGTGCGCGCAACGAGGCGGCGAATGCTGACGACATCGCAGGCATGGCCCGAATCGTGCAGGAGGCGATTGAGGCCGGCGCGCTGGGCTTCTCGACCTCACGCACCGAAGCCCACCGCGCCATCGACGGTGAGCCCGTGCCGGGCACCTACGCCGCCGAGGACGAGTTGTTCGCGCTCGGTCGCGCGATGGCAGCCGGTGGCCAGGCCGTGTTCGAGGTGGCACCGGACGGCACCGCGGGGGAGAACGTCGACGGCCCGATGCGCGAACTCGACTGGATGGTCCGACTGGCCGCCGAGATCGACCGGCCGGTGTCGTTCGCGATGGTGCAGACGCAGTCCGCACCCGACCTGTGGCGCAAACAACTCGATATCGCCGGGCGAGCATTCGACGACGGAATCCGGGTGCACCCGCAGTTCGCCTCCCGGCCGTTCGGCATGCTGTTTGGCTTCGAGGGGTATCACGCGTTCACCCACCGCCCGTCATTCCGCAAGCTCAAGGCCGAACTCGCCCCCGCCGACCTGCGCGAGCGACTCGCCGATCCGGCCGTGCGCGCGGCAATACTTGCCGAGGCCGACCTGCCGGCCCAGCCCACGCCCCTGTTCGACTCGCTGTTCGCGTTCATCCAGCACAGTGCCGCCAGCATGTACGCCATCGGCGACCCGCCGGATTACGAACCGACACCCGATCGCACCGTGGCGGCAATCGCGGCCGCACGCGGGCAGGACCCGCTGGCCACCATGTACGACCTGATGTTGGAGTCTGACGGTGCCGCGCTGCTGATGCTGCCGTTCTTCAACTATGTCGAGGGTAATCACGACGCGATCTACGAGATGATGTCGCACCGGGCCGCGATCTCGGGTCTGTCGGACGGCGGAGCGCACTGCGGCTTGATCTGCGATGCGTCGCTGCCCACATTCATGTTGACGCACTGGGTGCGGGACCGCAGCCGCGGTCCGCGCTTCTCTCTGGAATATGTCGTTCGCAAGCAGACCCTCGATACCGCAACCCTTTTCGGCCTGACCGACCGCGGTGTGCTGGCAGTCGGTAAGAAGGCCGATGTCAACGTCATCGACCTCGACGCCCTCCGCCTGGGGGTGCCTCGGATGGCCTACGACCTACCTGCCGGCGGGCGCCGACTCCTTCAGGGCGCCACCGGATACGACGCAACAGTGGTCAGCGGTGTGGTGACCCGCCGCCACGGAGTCGACACCGGCGCGCGGCCGGGGAAGTTGCTGCGCGGAGTGCGCTGAACCGCGGCACAGTATTCTCGGCAGCACCATGACCAACCCCTACTCGCCGTACCCGCCGACCGGCGCGCCAGGCTGCTACCGGCATCCGGATCGGCAGACCCTGGTCAGTTGCACACGCTGCGGTCGGCCTGTGTGCCCGGACTGTATGCGCAGCGCCTCCGTCGGCCACCAGTGTGTGGACTGCGTTGCGGCGGCAGCGCACACCGTCCGAGCGCCGAAAACCACATTCGGCGGCGTGCAACGCGGCGCAACCCCGGTGCTGACCTATCTCCTCATCGCGGTGAACGTGGTGGTGTTCGTGCTGCAGGCGGTCTCGCCGGGACTGCAGGTCAAGCTGGCCCTCTGGCCGCCCATGGTCGCCGGTGGCGACACGTACCGGCTGGTGACATCGGCCTTCATCCACTACGGACTGCTGCATCTGCTGTTCAACATGGGCGCGCTGTATGTGGTCGGACCCCCGCTGGAACGACATCTGGGCAGGCTGCGCTTCGGCGCCCTGTACGCGTTGAGTGCGCTCGGCGGATCGGTGCTCGTCTACCTGTTCTCACCGCTGAGCGCCGCTACCGGCGGGGCTTCGGGTGCCGTCTTCGGTCTCTTCGGCGCTACCTTCGTGCTGGCCAAGCGGCTCAACCTTGACGTCCGCGGGGTCGTGACCTTGATCGTGATCAACCTGGCGATGACCTTCGCCATCCCGGGTATCAGCTGGCAGGGCCACATCGGCGGACTTGTCACCGGTGGGCTGATCGCGGCGGTGTACATGTATGCCCCTCGCGCGCAGCGCAACCTGATCCACGCCGGGGCGACCATCGGCTTGCTGGCGGTGTTCGTAGCGCTGATCGCTTGGCGCACAACGAGTCTGGTTGCCCAGTACGGGCCGATGCTCACCCACCGGTGAGCCGATCGGACTACAGACGCACCAGGCTGAACGGATAGGTGAAGGTTCCGCCGGGTGCGTTATCGCAGCCGACCGCGAAAGACGACGCCAACGTTCCGCTCAGGGTCACGGCATCCCAGGTGTACACGTCGCGGGTCGGAATGATCGGCCCGTAGTAGACGTCGCCGCACCGCAGACCGTCCGGAATGTCCACGGTCATGGTGTAGCTGCCATTCACCCGCTGTGCCTGGCCGTACCACTCGTACGCCTTGGCGATCGGCTGCGGGATGGCCGACACCACCGCACACTGGGTGACACCGTCGGGGGGATTGCACGACGCGATCGTCCAGATCCAGGTGTGGAAGTCGTAGCGGCCCTCGATGATGAGGTTGTAGTGGCCGATCGTCATCGCGGCGTTGGCCACCGGCGCCAGCGCCATCGCGGCCGGCACGAGTGCGGCGCTGAGCACGCCCGCCAGTAGTCTTCGCACCCGCGGCCTCCCTCTATCCTGTCGTCGCGTACGCCGAATCTATGCGCTACGTCCCCGATGCACAGGTGATTCGGGGCAATCCGTCACCCCCACCTGGCACCACTACTCGATGGCGCCGCGGCGCAGCTGGGCGAAGCGGTTGAGGGCGACGCCGGACCAGATCAACTCAACAACACCGAAAGGCCATGCACCCGAGAGGAACCCATAGGCGCTCGACAGCAGGCAGCCGACCGCAAAGAGGGCGACGAAAATGTGCCCGCGCTTCTCGAGGGCGTACATCACCATCATGAACGTGACGGCAGCGGCGCCGTAGAGGGTGAGGGCGTCCATGGTCATGCCGCCACTCTAGGCCGAGAGACAAATCGGCCCAACCCGCCACAATTTGGCCTGGGGGTGTCCTACGGGGTGACCTACCGGCAAGGTTCATGACTACTATTCAGCCATCGTCAGCGGTGATAGCGCCGTGTACCCGGAACAAGGACGGCCCGTGCCCGCAGATTCGTCGGTGTCGACGCCCACGGCTGCGCTGCCACTGCGCACCGGCCTGGTGGTGGGCGCACTCGGGGTGGTATTCGGCGATATCGGAACAAGCCCGATATACACCCTGCAAACCGTGTTCAACCCCGCCGATCCGCACCCGGTACCCATCAACATCGGCAATGTCTACGGGGTGGTGTCGCTGATCTTCTGGTCGGTGATGATCATCGTCACCCTGACTTACGTCAGCCTGATCATGCACGCCGACAACGACGGCGAGGGTGGCGTGATGGCGTTGATCACCCTCGTCCGTAAACTCGGCGACAAGTCCGGCGGACGCCTCGTCGCCGTGCTGTCCACGCTGGGAATCCTCGGCGCCGCACTGTTTTTCGGCGACAGCATGATCACGCCCGCGATCTCGGTGCTCTCCGCGGTGGAAGGCCTCAAGATCGTCGACCCGCACCTCGGTGACTTCGTTATCCCGATCACCGCGATCATCATCATTGGGCTGTTCTCTGTGCAACGGCGCGGTACTGCGGCCGTCGGCCGGTTCTTCGGTCCGGTGATGGTGGTGTGGTTTCTCGTGCTCGGTTTCTGTGGCGTGCGCGGGATCGCCAGCCACCCGAAGATTCTGCGGGCGCTGTCCCCGACGTACGCGATCGAGTTCATGACCAGCCACTTCCACATTGCCTTCTTCGCGTTGGCGGCCGTCGTGCTGGCTGTCACCGGCGCCGAGGCGCTCTATGCGGATATGGGTCATTTCGGCCGTGTGCCGATCACCGTGGCCTGGCTCGGGCTGGCGTTGCCCGCGCTGGTGCTCAATTACTTCGGTCAGGGCGCACTGCTGCTGGGCGACGAGAGCGTGGTCAATGCGCCGTTTTTCCTGCTGGTTCCCGGCTGGGCACAGATCCCGATGATTCTGCTGTCCACTGTTGCGACCGTCATCGCGTCACAGGCGGTGATCACCGGCGCCTACTCCGTGGCCACCCAGGCCGTCCGGCTCGGCTACCTGCCCCGCTTACGGATGGCGCACACGTCGGAGTCCTCGATCGGCCAGGTCTATGTGCCGTGGATCAACGGCATGCTCATGGTCGGCGTGCTCGTCCTGGTCTTCGCCTTTCGCAGTTCAGCCTCACTCGGTTACGCCTATGGCATGGCGGTGACGGGCACCATCACCATCTCCACCCTGCTGTTCCTTTACGTCGCCCGCGCCCGGTGGCAGGCACCGGTGTGGGTGCTCGTCCTCGGCGGCGGCGCACTCCTCGTTGTGGACCTGATGTTCTTGGCGGCCAACTTCACCAAGCTGCTGCACGGTGCGTGGTTACCGCTGTTGGTCGGGTTGGTGATCTTCACCGTGCTGACCACCTGGCAGCGCGGTCAGGAGATCGCCGCTGTGGCCCGGGATAGGGCTGAGGGACCGCTGCGGGCGTTCATCGCCGACATCGACAACCGCGAACCGCCACTGCCCCGCATCCCGGGCACGGGGATCTTCCTGAGTCGCGGTGACGACAATGCGCCGCTGGCGCTGCGTGCCACCGTCCACCACAATCACGTGCTACATGAGAATGTCGTCGTCGTCACGGTCGAGACTCCGCCGGTGCCCCGCGTGCCAGACACCGAGCGGATCGCACTCGTCGACGATCTGGGTGACCACGGGGATGGAATGTTCCTGGTGGTGGTCCGGTTCGGCTACATGGAGCGCCCGAATGTTCCCCAGGCGCTTCGGTTGGTTGACAACATCCCGACCGGAGGGCCGATTGACGTCGACAACGCGTCGTATTTTCTGACCAGAATTGATCTCTGCGCGTCACCCGAACCGACAATGGCTCCGTGGCGCAAAAGGTTGTATATCGCCATCTCTCGCGTCGCAAGCGACAGCGGATACTTCAAGATTCCGCTGGATCAAGCCGTCATCATCGGCTCAAGGATCGAGGTCTAGTGAGATGACCGAGTCAACGACATGCGTGATCGCCGGCGGCGGCCCGGCCGGCATGGTTCTCGGCCTACTGTTGGCCAGGGCCGGCGTCGAGGTCACGCTGTTGGAGAAGCACGCCGACTTCCTGCGCGACTTCCGCGGTGACACAGTGCATCCCAGTACCCTGCGACTGATCGACGACCTCGGACTGTGGAGCCGGTTCGCCGAACTGCCGCAGAGTCGGGTGGAGCAGGGCGCGCTGATCGTCGACGGACGACCGTTGACCCTGGTCGACTTCCGAAGGCTGCATCAGCCACACCCCTATATCGCGATGGTGCCGCAATGGGATCTGCTCACCATGCTCGCCGAGGCGGCCCAGGCCGAACCCACCTTCGCCCTGCGGATGAGTACCGAGGTCACCGGGTTACTGCGCGAGGGCGACCGGGTGACCGGTGTGCGCCACCGCGGACCCGACGGTGAGGGCGAACTGCGCGCCGATCTGACGGTGGCCTGCGACGGCCGCTGGTCGTTGGTTCGCCGCGAGGCCGGTCTGTCGACCCGGGAATGGCCGGTGCCGTTCGACGTGTGGTGGTTCCGACTGCCACAGGAGAAGCCCGGGCAGTACTCGCTGGTGCCCAGGATCGCCCCGGGACGGGTGCTCATCATCATTCCGCGCGAGGGCTACTTCCAGATCGCCTACCTGATCCCGAAAGGGAAGGACGAGGCATTGCGGGCCCGCGGGCTGGAGACGTTCCGGCGTGAGGTCGCCGAACTCGTACCGGAGGCCGACGCGGCCCACATCCAGTCGTGGGACGACGTGAAATTCCTCGACGCACGGCTCAATCGCGCCCAGCGCTGGTACACCTCGGGCCTGCTGTGCCTCGGCGATGCCGCGCATGCGATGTCGCCGGTCGGCGGGGTCGGCATCAATGTCGCCGTTCAGGATGCCGTCGGTGCGGCCACCCTGTTGGCCGAACCGTTGCGCCGCGGCGGTGTGCGGACCCGCGACCTCGCGGCCGTGCAGCGTCGGCGACTCCCGCCGGCGGCGCTGACCCAACGGGTGCAGCGGACGTTGCACCGAACCCTGATCGGGCCGATCCTGGCCGGCAAGAACGCCGAGCCGCCCGCTGTGGCGACTGACCTGCTGCGCCGTTTGCCCTGGCTGACGGCGATCCCGGCCTACATCATCGGGGTGGGCGTGCGCCCTGAACGGGCGCCGGCCTACGCCCGGCGATAGCCCTCAGGTGTTCGACGTCACTGCCGCCGGGACCAGCCTCCGCCGCGAACCTACGGTATCGTAGGTTACTGGGCGGTAACTTAGGAAGGACGGGTTCCGTGACGGATATGAAGTACCTCGAGCTCAATGGCGACCGGGTCGCCTACCGGGACGAAGGCCACGGTTCAGCGGTTTTGCTCATCCACGGGATGGGCGGCAGTTCGCAGACCTGGCGTGAGGTGCTGCCGCATCTGGCGGCCCGGCACCGGGTGATCGCGCCTGATCTGATTGGCCACGGGCAGTCCGATAAGCCGCGTACCGACTACTCGCTGGGCGCTTTCGCGGTGTGGCTGCGCGACCTTCTGGACCAGCTCGGCATCTCGCGGGTGACGGTCGTCGGGCACTCACTCGGTGGCGGCGTCGCGATGCAGTTCGCACATCAGCATCCCGAGTACGTCGAACGGATGGTCCTGATCAGCAGCGGTGGACTGGGGTCCGAAGTCGGACGCACGCTGCGGCTGATGTCGGCGCCCGGCGCAGAATTCGTGCTGCCGGTGATTGCGCCGCAGAAGGTCGTGGCCGCCGGCGAGCGGCTGCGGGGCTGGCTGGCTTCGCTGGGAGTGCGCAGCGCCCAGGCCGACGAGACGTGGAGTGCCTACAGTTCGCTCTCCGACCCGAAGACCCGGATCGCTTTCCTGCGAACGTTGCGCTCCGTCGTCGACTACCGCGGCCAGTCGGTGAGCGCGTTCAACAAGATGCACTTCACCGCAGGGCTGCCCACGCTGCTGATCTGGGGCGAGCGGGACCGGTTGATCCCGACGGCGCACGGCCGGGATGCCCATGAGGCACTGCCCGGCAGCACTCTGGTGACACTCGACGGCGTCGGGCACTTCCCGCACGTGGAGGCGCCACTGGCCGTCACCGACACCATCGACGACTTCATGGCCGCGACCCCACCCTGGCAGTGGCATCGGCCGGGCCGGCGCACGGACGTCGCCGACGCGCTTCGCTGCTGACGCCGGCGCGGTACACGACGACCGCTGCCAGTTCTTCGCCTGTGCTGAGCTCATCACCCCGCGGCTGCTGCACCACCGCCGATCCTAGCGACCGGGATTCACCCCGCCGTTCCGATGACCTCAATGCGACAAGCCGGACCGTGCGCGCGAGCCAACCGACCATCGAGAGTCAGCAATGTGGCGTCGAACGCTTCGGCCAGGGCGACGTAGAACGCGTCCCAACCCCGGACTGAGTCGCGTAGATCCCAGGCGCGATCGATGATCCATCGATGACCGAACCGCTCGCCGGGCCACTCGCGCAGGTCGGCAACTGCCTGCCCGGCGGCGGTCGCGTCGAGGTGTCCCCGTAGATGTTGAGCACGGATCACCCCGAGAACCTCGACGTCAATCACATGCGGCGCGGCGTGGTCGGTGTCCCGCGCGAGACGGTCGGCGATCTCCCGGGCGCGCGGGGTATCTGCCACCACCTCGAACAGACATGACGCATCAACGACGAGCATCTGGCCACTCGCCGCGCCACTCGTCGAGTGTGGCGAGGACGTCCGCCGTCGATACCGCGGAGGGACGCCGCCCGATCCGCGACAGCCACTGAGACATCGAAGGGCGCGATGCCAGCCGGGCGGCCTCCCGGCGCAGTAGCTCGGGCACGGTGATGCCTTCTTCGGCAGCACGGCGCAACAGCCCGGCGTAGACCTCATCGTCGATATCGCGGATCTGCACCGTTTTAGGCATATCCGCACCATAACATGCAGATACGCATCACCGGAGCTCGCGTGGCTGCGGTGGCGAATTCAGGGCCGTCCGGCCTGCCTTCGCACGTAGGGTTTGCCCGTGCCCGCTTCGCTCATGCCGCCAGACGCCACCGGACCCATCTTTGAGGTCGCCATCATCGGTGCCGGGCCTGGCGGTATCACCGCGGCGCACCTGTTGCAGCGCAACGGGATCGACGACTTCGTCATCCTCGAACGGGCCGGCGATGTCGGCGGGACGTGGCGCGACAACCACTACCCCGGACTGGCCGTCGACATCCCGTCGCTGTGGTACCAATTCCCGTTCGCGCGGGATCCGGGATGGTCGCGGCTGTTCGCCCCCGGCCCGGAGATCCACCGATACCTGCGCGAGGTGGCTGACCGGGAAGGCGTCTATCCCCATCTGCGGACCAACACCGAGGTTGTGCGCCAGGTGTGGGATGACGACGCGGCGCTATGGCGGCTGCAGATCGCCGACGGCAGCACCGTCGCGGCTCGTTTCCTGATCTCTGCGGTCGGCGGTTACATCAACGCCAAACCCGATATTCCCATCGAGGGCATCGCCGACTTCAGCGGCCGAGTCCTGCGCCCGAACGACTGGGACGACAGCTATGACGTGCGCGGCAAACGGGTCGCGATCATCGGCACCGGATCCAGCGGCGTGCAGATCGCGGGCGCACTCGCCGGCGTTGTCGGTCACCTCGACGTCTACCAGCGCACCCCGGCCTGGGTGCTACCGAAGATCGACTTCGACATCACCCCGCGGCTGCGCACCCTGTTGCGGGTTCCCGGCGTACTTCCGGCGATCGATTGGGCTGGCCGCTGGATGATGGATCTGCTCCTGGTGGGGCCGATCTGTCATCTTCTGTCGAGACTGTCCGAGCGAACCCTGAAGCGGGTGATGCCGCTCTATGACGCCTACTGCCGCACGCTCTACCGGGGATTGCTGCGAGCAACCGTGCACGACAGGGCTACTCGGGCACAGCTGCTGCCCCGCTACGGCATCCTGGCCAAGCGCCCGGTGATCTCCAGTGCGTTCCTGCCGATCTTCAACCGCGACAACACCGCACTGGTCACCACGCCGATCGATCGCATCACCGAAACCGGCGTGCGCACCACCGACGGAGTCGAGCGGCCCGTCGATCTGATCGTCGCGGCAACGGGCTACGAACTATGGACCGACCCGGAGACCTACCGGCCGGGAACCATCGTCGGCCGCGCCGGGTTCGACTTGGCGGTGCAATACCGCACCCACGGCCTGCAGAGTTACGCCGGCAGTGCGCACCCGGGGTTGCCGAACCGCTGGGAACTGGTGGGCCCGGTCGGCTTTGTTGGCTTCGCCTGGTTCGACTACCTGCAGACGGTCACCGCCCACGCGGTGCGCGTGATCGCCGAGACCCGCCGGCGCGGAGCCGCGGCCGCCGAAGTGACGTCCGAGGCCTTCGACGAACGCAACCGCAAACTCGAGCGCCAGGGCCGGGCCATGCGGCTCTACTTCACCGAGTGCAACCCGGGGCTGAACACCTACTTCGTCAACTCTCTCGGGCAGGCCGTCTACTACCGGCCCGAAACCATCGCCGCCTCGAGGAAATTCAGCCGATCCTCGCCGCTGGCCGACTACGACTTCTCCACCATCGAGGCCTTCTCCACGACGGCGGCATCCGTATGACGGCCATGGACCGCCCACTGGAAGGCAGGGTCGCCTACATCACCGGTGGCGCCCGCGGTCAGGGCCGCGCACACTGCGTTCGGTTGGCCCGGGCGGGTGCGAGCATCGTGACCATTGACGCCTGCGGCCCGGTCGGCGCGCACATCGGCTATCCGCCCGCCCAGCCTGACGACCTCGCCGAGACGGTGCGGTTGGTCGAGGATGAGGGTGCCAAGATCTCCGCCGATCGGGTTGACGTCCGCGACCTCGCCGGCCAGCAACGCGTAATCGCCCGTGCCATTGAGCAATTCGGCCGCCTCGATATCGTCGTCGCCAATGCCGGCGTGATGAGTTGGGGCCGCGCCTGGGAGATGCCCGCCGAGCAGTGGCAGGAAATGATCGATATCAACCTGACGGGTTTCTGGAACACCGTCAGGGCGACGGCACCGGCGATGATCACCGCGGGCCACGGCGGATCGATCATCGCGATCAGTTCGGCCGCGGGGATCAAGGCCGTCCCCGGCGCCGGCCACTACAGCGCGAGTAAGTTCGGCATCGTGGGCCTCACCAATTCCCTGGCAATCGAATTGGGCGAGTACGACATTCGCGTCAATTCGGTGCACACCTACGGTGTCGACACCGCACTCGGCAATGACCCGTCGCTGTACGCGACCTTCGAGAAGCACCCGCGCTTTGCGTACAGCTTCTCGCCGGGTGCACTGGAAACCGAGTCCCTGACTCCGCCCGAGCAGGTCAGCGAGATCGTGCTGTTTCTGGCCAGCGATGCCTCAGCGCTGATGACCGGCGCTCAGGTGGCAGCCGACAAGGGCTACCTGAAGATCTAGTCGCCGAGAGTCCCGGCGGCCAACGCTTTAGCCCATCGGTAATCGGCCTTACCGGCTGGCGAGCGCACCACGTGATCGGTGTGCACGAAGGCCTTCGGGACTTTGTAGTCGGCGATATACGCCCGGCAGGCCTCCGCCAGCTCCGCGTCGGTGGCGCTGCGGTTCTCGGCGAACTGCACGATCGCGACCACTTCGCTGCCCCAGCGCTCCGACGGCCGGCCGGCCACCACCACGTCGTAGACACTGGGATGGCTGGCAACGGCACGCTCCACCTCCTCGGCGAAGATCTTCTCCCCGCCGGAGTTGATGGTCACCGAGTCGCGGCCGAGTAGTTCGACGCGGCCGTCGGCCAGATAGCGCGCCTTGTCACCGGGGATCGAGAACCGCACGCCGTCGATCGTGGGGAAGGTGCGCGCGGTCTTCTCGGCATCGCCCAGATAACCCAGCGGAACGAACACCCGTCGTGCCAGCCAGCCCTCGCCGTCACCGGGTTCCAGTACCCGGCTGAAGTCGACGGCCACGACGGTGGTGTCGGCCATCGGGGTGAATGTCGCGGCCTGCATCTCGGCGCCCTTGGTGGCGATGCTGGTCATCTGCGCGCCGGACTCCGAGGCACCGACGGCGTCCATGATGATCAGGTTCGGCAGTGCCGTCAGGAGGCGGTCCCGGACGGTGGGCGACAGCGGTGCGCCGCCGTTGGTGAGGGCCATCAGCCCGGACAGGTCGTAGTCGCCCTTCTCGATCTGGTCCACCAGCGGCCGGGCCATGGAGTCCCCGACCACCGGAATGCTCAGCACCCGCTCCCGCTCGGCCAGTCGCAGGACGGCGTCGGCGTCGAAGCGGGTGACGTCATCGGGCACCGCGACCCACCCGCCGGCGCTGATGGTGTTGAAGACACCCCACTGGGCGGCGCCGTGCATCAACGGCGGGAGTAGCAGGAACGACCGCAATCCCGGCGCTGCACACACCTGGTCGATCAGATCCTGGTAGGTGTTCAGCTCCGGTCCGCCGGTGAACGGGCGCCCGCCCATAGCGGACATGAAGATGTCGTTCTGGCGCCACAGCACACCCTTGGGCATCCCGGTGGTTCCGCCGGTGTAGAGAATGTAGAGATCGTCGCCGCTCGGGGTGGGCATCCCGCCGGCGGGTTCTGCTGTGGCGGTGATGGATTCGTAATCCACCGCGCCGGGAAGCAGTTCGTTTCCGGAGTCGTCGGCGACCTGAATCAGCACTTCGAGGTCCGGCAGCCGTCCGCGGATCGCCTGTACGTTCGGCGCGAACTCGGCCGCGTAGATCAGCGCCTTGGCCTTCGCGTCGGCGAGCAGGTAGAGCAACTCCTCCTCGACGTAGCGGTAGTTGACGTTGAACGCCGCGACGCGGGCGCGGTAGCTGCCCACCATGGCCTCGAGGTACTCATTGCCGTTGCGCATGTACAGCCCGACATGGTCCTGGCCGGACTCGTGGCCCGCCAACTGGTCGCGCTCGACGTGACAACCGAGCCCCCGCGAGGTGAGGTAGTGGGCGACGCCGTCGATGCGGGCATCCATCTGCGCGTAGGTGAGCCGGAGGTCCCGCCAGACCAGGACCCTCTGATCCGGAATCGCGGTCGCGACGGTGCGGAACACAGTGGACAGATCGAAGTTCGCATCGGTCATGGCCACACTGTATTCGCCGCCGGGCCGGGGCATAGGGTGCTGACAAAAGCCGCCCCATCGATACCAGGAGGCCCCGTGAGCACCGACCGAGCGCGCATCGACTTTCCGGCCCGCGTCGGTGTCTGGTGGGCCAGCGACACCTGGCCGATGTCGGCCGCCCAGGAGGTCGCCCACGAGATCGAGTCACTCGGGTTCGGTTCGCTATTCATCCCGGAAGTGGGCTTGAAAGATTGCCTGGTGGAATCGGCGGCCTTCCTGGCTGCCACCCGCCGCCTCGTGGTGGGCACCGGGATCGCCAATATCCATGCCCGGATCGCCGGAACCACCGAGGGTGGCGGGCGCACGCTGACCGCGCTGCACCCGGGGCGCTTCGTTCTGGGTCTGGGTGTCAGTCACGGACCCCTGGTGGAGAACATGCTGGGTGGTACCTACGACAAGCCGCTGGCCACCATGCGCGGCTACCTGGACCGGATGGCGGCGCTGCCGGAGATGATCGAGCCGGGTTCAGGCCGGCCTACCCGGTTGCTGGCGGCGTTGGGGCCCAAGATGATTGAGCTGTCGGGCACCCATGCCGACGGCGCGCATCCGTATCTGGTCACGCCCGCACAGACCGCGACCACCCGCGAGATCCTCGGACCGGACAGGTGGATCGTCTCCGAGCAGGCCGTCGTCGTGGGGCAGGACACCGACGAGCAGATGCGCCGGGCGCACCTGCATCTGGACATTTATTCGGGTCTGCCCAACTACCGCAACTCGTGGCTGCGTCAGGGATTCGATGAGTCCGATCTGGTTCGGGGTGGTTCAGACCGGCTGGCCGCCGGCATTGTCGGCATGGGTTCGATCCAGCAGGCCGCCACGATGGTGACCGGGCATCTGGATGCCGGTGCCGACCACGTCGTGGTCCAGGTTCTCGGCGACGGCAACCCGGCCTGGGATCCCCGCCCCGCCCTGCGCGAACTCGCCGGGGTCCTGGAGTTGGCCGGCGCTACCGCTTGAACCAGGCGCGCACGGTCGCCAGATCGCGGGTGTAATTGTCGTACCACTCGTTGACGAAGATGGATGCACCGCTGAGCTTGCTGTTGCCCTGCCAGATCAACCGGATGCGGACGGCGCCGCGGGTATAGACGTCCACGCGGTCATCGGTAGCCCGGCGCTGCCAGCCCTGCTCCCCATTGGATTCGGCGAGCGCCGCCCTCTCGTCGGTCGCGGTCGTCATGGCGTCTCCCTCATCCAGCGATGGTGTCGTTGGCCTCACGCTACTGCGAAGGACCTGGCCGCAGTAGCGGTGGGTCAGGACCCGCGTGCGCGGTGCACCAAATCAGCTGCCGCCGAACGTAACTCACCAAACGACGTGAGTGCGCTGCCGAAACCGACTCGGGTGTAGGCCTCGCCGCGCGGCGTCGCGACCTTGAGGTCCAGGCCGTAGCGGTCGATACCGGTGCATATCGCGCCGTCTGCATCCGGGTAGCCGCCCAGTGCCCGGGCCATGTCGGCCAGGCCGGCCGCATGGTCGGCGTTGAGATGCTCGATCGCCCCGGCGGCCTGCGGCCGGATCGGGTCCGGCGCCGCGTTGGCGTAGTCGACCGCGCTCGCTGAGTCCATCCGGCCGTATCCACCCACCCAGCGCACCCGATGGACCCGCAGCACCCACACCGAGAAGTCGCTGTAGTCGATGTAGTACTTCGCCGCCGCGATCGCCGCGATATGCGCATCGCGGGCGGCCGCCAGTTCTTCGCCGACCGGACGCTCCACCACACCGGCCAGGGTGATCCGGCCACTGGCCAGCGGGTCAGACCCGGCGTCGGGCGCGACGATCGCCAGGCTGGCGCGCGGGTCGGCGGCAAGATTGCGGCCGTGCTCGGCCAGATGCGACACACACAGCACCGGGGCGCCGTCGAGCAGTCCGTAGGTGACGAAGGACGCCCAGGGATCGCCGGTCGCCGTCAGGCTGGCCAGTGTGCCGGTATTCGTCGAGGCGGCGATCGTGCGCGCCTCCTCGGCCGCCGACGGCCGGGTCTCGTCGGCGATCGCGCTCAGCGGCGGCGGGATGCTCGGGGCGTCACCGGGGTCACCATGGTCGCGGGATGCCATGGCGCCGACGATACGCGGGTGCCGGGCACCGGGCAGGTCCTCGGCGGTACCTTGTCGTGCATGACTCCACACACCGGAACAGGCAGCTTCGCCGAACGGGAACACGCCCACCTCGAGGCGGAATTGGCCGAACTGCGCCGCCGCCGCGACCAGTTGAGGTCCGAACTCCAAGACGATGCCGAGACGGTGGGGGACCGCGGTGACGCCGCCGACGCACTGCAGCGCGCCGAGGACCTGGCCGGAGTCGAAGAGCAGATCGGGCACGTGAGCTGGCTGCTGGCCGGTGGTAATGAGACCGTCGAGGGGCAGTTACCCAACGGCACCGAGGTGACGCTGCGCTTCCCCGACGATAAGGAGGACGTCCGGATGCGGGTGGTGAACTTCATCGAGGAGACCCCGGCCGGCGCCGAGGATTCCACCCTGACCGCGGACAGCCCGCTGGGGCTGGCCCTGTTCGGGCACAAGGCCGGCGACAAGATCACCTATCAGACTCCGCGCGGTGAGCTGAAGGTGACGCTGCGCGCCATCGAGTTGCCCTGATGCGTGCGGTCAGGGTCACCGAGCTGGGCGGACCGGAGTCCCTGACGCTGGTCGAGGTCGACGAACCCGCGGCCGACGGCGGCATCGTCGTCGATGTGCACGCGGCCGGGGTGGCGTTCCCCGACGCGCTGCTGACCCGGGGGCTCTATCAGTACCGCCCCGAGTTGCCGTTCACCCTCGGCGCCGAGTTGGCGGGCGTGGTGCGCGAGGCGCCGTCCGGTGCGCACGTGAAACCCGGCGATCGGGTGATCGGCCTGACGATGATCGGCGGTGCGATGGCCGAGACCGCCGTGCTCAGCGCCGATCGGGTATTCCCGCTACCCGATAACGTCAGCTTCGAGGCCGGCGCGGGACTGCTGTTCAACGATCTGACGGTCTACTTCGCGCTGACCACGCGGGCCCGCCTGGCCCAGGGCGAGACGGTGCTGGTGCACGGGGCGGCCGGCGGTATCGGAACCTCGACGCTGCGGCTGGCTCCGGCGCTCGGAGCGAGCCGGGTGATCGCGGTGGTGAGCACCGAGGAGAAGAAAGAGGTCGCACGCGCGGCCGGTGCCACCGATGTGGTGCTTGCCGACGGATTCAAGGACGCCGTCGCCGAACTCACCGGCGGCACCGGTGTCGACATCGTGATGGACCCGGTGGGCGGTGATCGGTTCACCGACTCGCTGCGCTCGCTGGCGCCCGCGGGGCGACTATTGGTGGTCGGTTTCACCGGCGGTGAGATCCCCACGGTCAAGGTCAACCGACTACTGCTCAACAATGTCGATGTGGTCGGCGTCGGCTGGGGCGCCTGGACGATGAGACACCCCAAGGCGCTGGCGCAACAGTGGGAAGGCCTTGCGGCACTGCTGAAATCAGGCAAGCTGGCCGCGCCGCAACCCGATATCTATCCGCTCTCCCGCGCCGCCGAGGCGGTTGCGGCTCTGGAGAACCGCACCGCCCGAGGCAAGGTCGTGGTCCGCGTCCGCGACTGATGTCGAATCCGGATTGGTTGCACTGGCTTCCGCGTCAGCGTTGGTACGCCGGCCGGGATCGAGTCCTGTCCTCGGTGGCGCCACGCGTGGTGCTGCCGCTGCGCGGAGGCGTGAATCTCACCCTGCTCGACATCACCTATACCGACGGATCCGCTGAGCGCTATCAGGTGGTCGTGCCACCGGATGCAGAGCCGGAGGCCGCCCGCCAACTGCTGGCACTGATGGAGCCCGCTGTGGTGGTGCCCGCGGACGCGCCCGCCCGCGTAATCGCCATCGATCAGAGCAACACCAGCGTGGTGTTAGGCGAGCAGGTGATCGTCAAACTGTTCCGGCGCGTGGCCGTCGGGGTGAATCCCGATATCGAACTCAACCGGGTTCTCGGCGCGGCCGGCAACCCGCATGTGGCACACCTGCTCGGGTGTTACGACATCACCGAGGATGGCAACCCCTGCCCGCTGGCCATGGCGAGTCAGTACTTCACCGGTTCGGTGAACGGCGTGACGATGGCCACCGCCGGTGATCTCGACGCGGGGGAGTCCTATCGTCTCGGCGAGGCGGTTGCGTCGGTTCACGCCGACCTGGCCACCGCACTCGGAACGTCCACTGCCACCGTGCCGGTCGATCGGATGCTCCGGCGCCTCGCGTCGGCCGCGATCAGCGTTCCCCCACTCGCCGAGTACATCCCGGCCATCGAGGAACGCTACGGCGCGTTGGCGGGCGAGCCGATCGGCGTCCAGCGCATCCACGGTGATTTGCATCTCGGACAGGTCCTACGAACGCCGCACCGCTGGCTGCTGATCGACTTCGAGGGCGAACCGGGGGCACCGTCCGCGCTACGACGCGAACCGGACTCACCGCTACGTGATGTCGCCGTAATGTTGAGGTCGTTCGCCAACGCCAACGCCAACGCCGATCCCGCAGCCGCGGAGCGCCCTAGTGCGGCGTTCTGCGACGGCTACGGGCACCGGTCGGGCATCGATCCGCGCGAGCACGCGGCGGTGTTGGCCGGCTACGAACTCGATAAGGCGGTGCACGAGGCGGCCTACGCCGCTCAGTACCGGCCGGACTGGCTGGGAATTCCTCTGGGATTCATCAGCAGGGAAATCAGTCGTCCAACAGCTTGAGCGCCAGCCGCGGACACTTCTTGACCGCCGCCTCCGCGTATTTGAGTTCCGCGCTGGGGATCTCGGGCTCGCGGGACCCGTTGCGCGACAACGGATAACCCCAGTCGTCGCGGGTCAGCACGCCGGGTAGCAGCTCGGTGCACAGCCCGCGGCCGTCGCACAGCGTCCAGTCGATATGCAGCCTGCTCATGACGGCCACCCGCCCAGAAAGCGCTCCGCGCCGCTGCGGTCCACCAGTCGGGCCGGAACCCCCAGGGCCGCAATCCATTCCGGTGCGCGATAGCCGCGAATGATCGCCGCGGTGCTGATGGTGTTGGCGTTAAGGCAACTGCCCGCTGCGACGCTGACGCTGCGCCACACCGGATCAACGGATGTACCGGTACGGGGATCGATGATGTGATGCAGCGCTTCACCGCCGCGCCACCATCGTCGGCGCCGGGTGCTCGAGGTGGCCAGGCCGGCGTCGGTACCGATGGTGACCTGGCTTGCCGGATCGTGATCGGTGTCCTGCACCAGAATGTGCCAGCCGCCGTCGGGTGCCGGGCCGGCGGTGGCGAGGTCACCACCGAGATTGACGAGCACACCGCTGCCGGTCTGCTGGTGCACCAGGTGCGCGCACCGATCGGCGGCAACGGCTTTGGCGGTGGCGCCGAGATCCAGCAGAGTGCCCGCCGGAATCCGAACGCTGCTGCCGTCGAACTCGATGTGGGTCCAATCAACCGGGATGGTCACCGAGGCCAGCAGCGGGGCGGTCGCGGAAATATCGTCGATATCGCGGTCGTAGCCCAGCGCGATCATGGCGGAGCCCACCGTCGGGTCCACATCACCGTCGGTCATTCGCGCCGCGCCCATTGCGGCCTCGATCAGATCCGCGAGCACCGGGCTGACCGGGGTGCGAACACCGTCGGCAGCGGCCAGCGCGCTGATCTCCGAATCGGGCCGAAAACGCGACGCCGCGATCTCAATGGCGTCAAGTTCGGAGTCGACCACCTGCCGGGCATGGGTCAACACAGTGCGGTCAGTCACCAGCAGATGCATCTCGGTGGTCCAGCGATTCCACGCGCACTCGCCGACGGAAGTCGGCGTCGAGGTCATCGCCGGTGGCATGAGGGTCAGTGTGCACGGGTGTTCTTTGAGCGCTGAAAGAATTCCCGTGGCACGCTTGGAAATGTGCCCGATATCGCGCCCGCCGTGCTCCTCGTCGAGGATGACCGCGCGCTGAGCGCCATGCTGGTCGAGCTGTTCTCCGGCGAGGGCTACCGGGTCGAGACCGCGTTCGACGGGCAGCAGGGCATGCATCTCGGCTTGACCGGCAACTATGACGCGATGATTCTCGACCGCGGACTGCCGGTGATGGACGGCGCCGACCTGGTGGCGCTGCTGAGGTCCCGTGGAATCGCCACGCCCGCGCTGATCCTGACCGCACGCGGATCCGTCGAGGACCGGGTCGAGGGGTTGGATGCCGGTGCCCAGGACTATCTGGTCAAGCCGTTCGAGGTGACCGAGTTGTTGGCCCGAGTCAGAGCGCTGCTGCGGCGCAACGATGACGCGGCCACTGTTCTGCAGGCCGGCGGATTGCGACTCGACCTGCTCACCCGCCGGGTGGGCGGCGCCACACCCGATGGAGAAGACGTCGAACTCTCCGACCGCGAGTCCGCGCTCCTGGCGACACTGATGGGTGCCCCCGGACGCGTCTTCTCCCGAGCACAGTTGCTCGACCGCGCATTCGACGGAGCCGAATCCGACGGCACCATCGATCTCTATGTGCACTATCTGCGCCGCAAACTCGGCAAGCAGGTGATCCGCACCGTCCACGGTTCGGGCTATCGGTACGGCTTCGAATGACGCCGCCGGGTGATCTCAGCGTCGTCCGGCGGGCCGGCCGGATCGTGGCGATTCAGACGTCGCTGGCGTTGGCGGCGGTGCTGCTGCTGGTCGGTCTGGTGATCGCCACAGTGTTCGTGCGGGCGCAGAACAATCAGATGACCGCTGAGCTGAATGAGGTCGCGATGACCGCGGACGATGTCGGTGATCCGCCGCCCGGGGTGGAACTGGTGTTGCGGGACAACGACGATTCAGTCGCGACCAGTGACGGCGGAGAGGCGGGCGTGCCACTGCTGTCCGGGCCGGAGGGTTTCACCGACCTCAGCGATCGCGATCGGCACTACCGAGCCCTGGTGGTGGACCGGCCCGAGGGCCGGGTGATAGCTCTGATGGATCTCGCCCCCTTTGGCGCGAGTCGGGGTCGGCTGCTCAGCGCTCTGGCGCTGGCCGAACTGGCGGGCATCCTCGCCTCGATTGGGGTGGTGGTGCTTTTCACCCGACGTTCGGTGCGGCCACTGGCCCAGGCGCTGGCGTTGCAGCGCCGGTTCGTCGCCGACGCGTCCCATGAGCTGCGGGCCCCGCTGACGGTGTTGCACACCAGGGCACAACTGCTTGCCAATCGGGTCAGCTCAGGGGACCTGGCGGCGGCCCGCAAAGACGCCGATGCCCTCGTTGACGACACCCGCATCCTGGGCGGGATCGTCGATGATCTGCTGGCGTCGGCCACGATGACGGCGGGTACACCGGAGGCGGCGAGGGTCGATCTCGAAGCACTGGCGCGTTCGGTGTGCGACAGCATGGGGGCTTACGCGGAGTCACTCGGCGTGACATTGGGCTGCGATGTTTCAGGTGAGGACGATATCGGCGGTGTAGATGTCAGGGGGTCCGAGGCCGCGCTGCGGCGCGTGTTGACGGCATTGGTCGACAATGCCCTTGGGCACGAACATCGCGGTGGCACAGTGCAATTGAGGGTGTACCGCGATGGACAGCAGGTGATCGCCACCGTTGCCGACGATGGTGAGGGCATCGATCCTGATGTGATGCCGACGCTGTTCAACAGGTTCTCGCACGGCGCAGCCCACACCACCCGGGCCGCCCGCGAGTCTTACGGCATCGGTCTGGCACTGGTGCGGGAAATCGTGCAGGCGCACGGCGGTGACATCCGGGTGTCGTCAATACCGGGCCGCGGTGCCACATTCACCATGAGTCTGCCGGCCGCGCATGCGGGCCTACACTGACGCTCATGACACGTCGGTTTACCGCGGCGGGTGCGGCGCTCACCGGTATCTGGTCAGGTGACTAGGGCGCTGATCCGAACGCCTTCTCGTCGACCTTCTGGCGTTCCAACGAAATGCGTGACAGCACCGGAACCTTGCGCGCCTCGGCATCGAGGACGCCCTTGAGGATTGCCCTATTGGCGTCAAACTGCCAGGCGGGCCGATCCACCCCGTAGATCTGACGCTGTTCGATATTCAACAGGCCGGCGACGGCAATACCGAGCGAGTGCGGGAGATAGGTGGCGGGATTCCAGGCAACCGACGCGGGGAAGACCATCTTTTTGAACCAGAGGGTGTCGCTGCCCAGTGCCAGCAGGGGAGTCATGCCCTCGATATAGGTGTAGAGATCCTTCTCGGTGGTGGGCACATCGTCGACAGTGCATCCGATCAGTCGTGCTGAGATGACCTGTTCGGTCAGGTAGGCCACCTTGTCGGCAGCACTGAGAGCCGGGCCAAAGGAATCGCCGACGCGCAACACCATCCACTGAATGGTGTTGTGCACCCACAGCAACAGGTCGGGCTCGTCGGCGTGATAGCTGCGGCCTGTTACCGGATCAGTGGCCGTCACCCGATGGTGGAGGTTCCCGAGGACCTCAGCGGCGCGGTTGGCCGCGGCGGTATCCCCGTAGGTGAGGGTGCGACCGTAGAGGGCGGTGAGTTCGCCGCGGGAGGCAGGGTTGGTGCGAAAGGCGGACGCCTGATCGATCATGTGCATGACCATCGGGTGCAGCATCTGCAGTGTCGCGGCCCCCTGTGCGGCAAGGCCCATCTGGGGCAGGGCCGAGATGCGCCAGGTGACACTGTCGGGACCGAACAGTCCGTCATCGGCGGTATGTCCGGAGAACTTGATCCGGTTGGGTCGAGGGCTTACCGGCGCGGTGGGCATCCGTCGATCATTGCACGGTCGGCCGTCTCTGTGGCCTGGATATACTCGGCCCGCAAGTGCATTTGACCGGACTGGTGAACACCGTGATCGTCGAAACTCTTTGGGCACAGCCATGAAACATCGAGCGCGAATCGCACTGGCCGCCGTACTGCTGATCGGAACGGTCGCAGGGTGCGGCTCGTCGAAACAGGCGGCCACCGGCGGCGGAAAACTCACCGTGTTCGCCGCAGCATCACTGAAGAAGGCGTTCTCTGAAATCGGTGAACGATTCACGACCGACAACCCCGGTAGCGACGTGGAGTTCTCCTTCGCCGGCTCCGCCGATCTGGTGACGCAGTTGACGCAGGGGGCGCCCGCGGACGTGTTCGCCGCCGCTGATGGCAAGAACATGGGCAGGCTGGACCAGGCCGGGCTGCTCGCGGGTGCCGCGGTGAACTTCGCCTCCAACACGCTGACGATCGTGGTGGCGCCGGGCAATCCGAAAAAGATCACCTCCTTCCAGGATCTGACGCAGCCGGATCTGTCGGTGGTGGTCTGCGCACCGCAGGTGCCGTGTGGATCGGCGACGCAGAAGGTGGAACAGGCGACCGGCGTGACGTTGGATCCGGTCAGCGAGGAGTCTCAGGTCACCGACGTCCTCAACAAAGTGCTGACCGGACAGGCTGATGCCGGCGTCGTCTACGTCACCGACGCCCGGGGTGCCGGTGACACGGTGAGCACCGTGGCGTTCCCCGAGTCCACGGCAGCGGTCAACACCTATCCGATCGCCGTCCTCAAGGGCGCCCACGATCCCGAACTGGCACGTAGGTTCGTCGATCTCGTCACCGGCGAGGCGGGTCGGAAGATCTTGAGCGGTGCGGGTTTCGCCAAGCCCTGAACCGGCGTCACAGCGAGGTCAGCAGGTCGAACAGGTCTCGCACCCCGGTCAGTGAATGAGCCGGCACCATGGCGTCGCAGTAGGGCATCGCGGCGGCAATCGATCCGGTGAGTGGTTGAAACCCCGGCGCCGCGGCCCGGGGATTGAGCCAAATCAGGTGCGCGGCGCGGCGTTTGAGTCTGGCCAGCGCATGGTCGATCACCTCGGGCGGATCGCTGTCCCAGCCGTCCGAGGCGATGATCACCACCGCACCGCGTAGCGCGCTGCCGTGCGGTGCGCTGAGTAACTCGGCGACGGAGCGACCGAGGTGGGTCCCGCCGTAGCGGTCGGTGACCTTCGTATTGGCGCGGGCCAGCGCGACTTCCGGTGAGCGGTGCGCCAGCACCGCGGTGAGCCGGGTGAGTGTTGTGGAGAAGGCAAAAACCTCCGGCCGAAATCCGGCTTGGCGCATTGCCGCCGCCCGCATCAGGTGCAGATAGATGCCGGCGTACGGCTGCATCGAACGGCTGACGTCGCAGATCAGGACCAGCCGCCGCCGGCGCCGCCGCGGCCGGGTGCGTTTCAGTACCACCGGCTCGAATCCTGTCGTGCGCGACGCGCGCATCGTCGCCCGAAGGTCGACGCGCTTGCCGTGCCGGTCGAGATCGGTGCGCAGGCTGCGCCGCGTCGGCCACCGTGCCGCGGACTGCTCCAGCCAGGAACCGATCATCGCAAGATCGGCCTCATCGAAGTCCTCGAAGGGTTCCTCGGCGCGGGCGGTGATCCGGCTGGGCAGTACGTCGGGAACGGCCAGGGCGTCGTCAGCGTCATCACCGGCCCGAAGCGACGGCGGGCGGGTGGTCCAGGGCAGACCGCCGGCCTGCGGGCCGGCTTCGTCGCGGCGCCCGGCGGTGGGAACCGGCGCGGCGGCGGCACCCCGAAGTGCTTTGAGCGACACCGGATCAACCGGCAGGACGGCATCGGCGAACACCGCGGCGAACACCGCGTCGAACGCCGCCAGGTCATCGGCCCGATTCACCAGTGTCAGGCGCGCCGTCCAATACAGCGCGGTGCGCGACGTCGGCCACGACAGGCGAATCGCGGCGACGAACGCCACCGGACCGCTGGCCGCCACCGTCACTCCGCCGGCGCGCAGCCGGGCGACCAGCGCCACCGCGAACGCGGCCAGGTCGACCCCGCGCAGCAGCGCCGGTGCGCTCACCTGTTGTGGCGTCGCCGGACGAGGAACAGCAGGATCAGCAGAACCAGGGCGGCCGCGCCGCCTGCGGCGTACTTGGTCACCGCGGTACCGCCGGCGAGCTCAAGGAGGTCGATCGCCTCGGGTTCGGCGGTCGGCGCCATCTTCGGCGCGGCGCCGGGGGTGGTGCTCCCCGACGGGGTCGCCTCGGTCACCGGTGCGGCGGCCGCGGTCTCGCCACCGATCAGCTTGGCTTCGAGTGCGTCGACGAACTGTCCGAGGAGCTTCTCCGAAACCTGTTGCAGCATGCCGCTGCCGAACTGCGCCAGCTTGCCGACGACCTTCAGGTCGGTGTCGACGGTGACCCGGGTGCGATCGCCGGCCTCGTGCAACTGCAGCGTGACGACCGCCGCGGCGTTACCCGTTCCGCGTGACTCCTTGCCGCGCGCATCGATGAGGGCTTTGTGTTGGCTCTCATCGCGTTCCACGAAATGCGCTTTGCCGCTGAACTCGCTATTGACCGGTCCGACCTTGAGCTTGACCTTGCCCAGGTACTCCTCACCCTCCCGCCCGACGAGTTGGGCGCCCGGCATCAACGGCGCCACCTGCTCCAGATCGGTGAGTAGCGCCCAGGCCTTGTCGATCGGCGCTGTCACGGTGAACTCGTGGGCGATGATCATCTGCTCTCCTCATATTCGAGTGTGGTGCGGAAATCTGTGAACGCATCCCGAAGTCCGACGGTGTCGTCCGGGGTCTTGGCCAGCGCGCTCAGTCCGGCCAGTGCGGCGGGGTCGACGAGATCACCCACGCCGAGGGTGACCAGTGCAGCCACCCAGTCGATCATCTCGGCAACACCCGGCGGCTTGTCGAGGTCGAGTTCGCGAGCCCGGCCGACGAATTGGGTGGCGTGCTCGATGAGCGCGGTGGTGGCGCCCGGCACACTGCGCCGCACGATCGCGGCGGCCCGAGCGGGCTCGGGGTAGGCGATCCAGTGGTAGAGGCAGCGCCGCCGCAGCGCGTCATGAAGGTCGCGGCTGCGGTTGGACGTCAGCACCGTCACCGGGGGGCGCTGCGCGGCGAACGTTCCGAGTTCGGGAATCGTCACCGAGGCCTCGCCGAGGAACTCCAGCAGCAGCGCTTCGAACTCGTCGTCGGCACGGTCGATCTCGTCGATGAGCAGGACCGGCTGGGTTGGCCCGACGTGACGCACACAGGCCAGAATCGGCCGGTCCACCAGGTAGGCCTCGGTGTACAGATCAGCCTCGGCCAGACCGTCTCCGCGAGCTTCGGCCAACCGGATGCTCAGCAGTTGGCGCTGATAGTTCCAGTCGTACAGCGCCTCGGCAGCGGTCAGGCCCTCATAGCACTGCAACCGGATCAGCGGTGTATCCAGCACTGCCGCAAGGGTTTTGGCCGCCATCGTCTTGCCGACCCCGGGCTCGCCCTCGAGCAGCAGGGGCCGATTCAACTCGGCGGCAAGATAGAACGCCGACGCCGTGCCGACGTCGAGCAGATATCCGTGCTCATCGAAGCGCCGGATGACGTCATCGACGTCGGCGAATGTCACGGCGCCACCTCGGAGAGCAGCCGCTGATAGTCGTCCCAGGTGTCGACATCCAGCGGTACCGGGCCGTCGGCCGCAACCTCGCCGACACCGAAGCGCCCGCTGTCGAGCAGCTTCCACACACCCTTGTCTCCGTGCAACTGCGTCAACTCGCCGAAGATGTCACGGCGCAACCAGAACGGATGCCCGATGCCGTCGTCGTATCGGCACACCGCGATCTGTTCGCCCATGCCGGTGGCGATCAGTCGGCGCACCGTGTCCGGCGAGACACCTGGCTGGTCACCCAGCAGCACCACCAGTCCGGCGCTGCGCGGATCCACCAGGGTCATCGCCACCTTCAGCGATGCCGAGCAGCCCGAGCCGTGATCGTCGACGATGACAGGTTCTGCGCCACCCAGTGGCACCTGTTCGGTGACTTGCGCCGCCGCACCGCCGAGGGTGACGATCAGCTGATCGAAGCCACACTGGCGAGCCATCTGCAGCGTCTCACCCAATAGAGTCGAATCCCGATACGGCAGAATCTGTTTGGGCTGACCGAGCCGCCGCGAACTCCCGGCGGCCAGTACGACGCCGGTGACGCGACCGGGGGTCATGCGTCTGCCTGCGCCGCCGCAAACGTGGTGCGACAGCCGGGGCAGCAGAACCAGTGGTCCTGCTCGCCGATCCGAAGATGCACGGTGCCCGGCCCCACCGTGACGGTCATCCCGCACACCGGGTCCAGTGCGGTGCTCACCGCCGGCGCGTGCTCCGGTGGCGCAACGACAATTCCTTCGGAACGGATGGCGCCGATCATCTCCGCGGCGATCGACACCGCGATCTCGGCGGGTGTCTGCGCGTCGATCGGCAACCCGACGGGTGTGTGCACCCGGGTCCGTTCGGAGGCGTCCAGATTCAGTGCGTCGAGCACTGAAGCGCCCCGGACCTGGCTTGCGACCAAGCCGATATAGCTGACACCGGCGTCCAGTGCCGCCCGGATTGTCTCGGCCTCGGCACCGCCGTGGGTGGCGATCACCACTGCGGCTGCCCCGTCGAACCCGCCGGTGTCCTCGTCGTCGCGGACCTCGTAGCCCAGCACCGAACAGATCTGAGCCAGTGCTCGGGCGATGGGGGCGGTACCGCAGATCCGGACCAGGGGAGCCGGAATCTGCGGCGCGAGAAAGATTTCCAGCGCACCGCCGGACAGGCACGGGTTGACCACCACGGAGGCGCCGGGGGCGTCCGGGAAGTCGACGTCGCCGTCGGGCAGTACCCGCAACAGCACACTCTCACCGGTTTGCAGCGCCCCCAGTGCGGCCTTGCGCACCGAACTCTGCGCGCACTGTCCGCCGACGAAACCCTCGATGGTGCCGTCGGGATGCAGGATCGCCTCATCACCGGCCTGCGCCGATGTCGGGTGCTGGGCGCGCACCACCGTCGCGTGCACGAACGGATTACGGTCGTGACGCAGTTGGCGGACCCGGTCGGCGATGGTCATCGTGGTGATCGTCCCCGCTAGATCGGCGGGGTGGCGCGGCCCTGCATGGCCTCCCACACCCGTGACGGGGTCAGCGGCATATCGGCGTGCCGAACCCCGAACGGTGCCAGCGCATCCACGACCGCGTTGACGACCGCGGGAGGTGAACCGACAGTGGCCGATTCACCTACGCCCTTGGCGCCGATGGGATGGTGCGGCGACGGCGTGACGGTATGCCCGGTCTCCAGGTAGGGCACCTCGAGTGCAGTCGGAATCAGATAGTCCATCAGCGAGCCGCCGAGGCAGTTGCCCTCCTCGTCGAAGGCGATCATCTCCATCAATGCCATGCCGATACCGTCGACGATGCCGCCGTGCACCTGGCCCTCGATGATCATCGGGTTGATCCGGGTACCGCAGTCGTCGACCGCCAGGAATCGGCGGACCTTCACAGTCGCGGTGCCGGGGTCGATGTCGACCACACAGAAGTAGGCACCGTAGGGGTAGGTCAGGTTGTCCGGGTTGTAGCAGACCTCGGCATCCAGGCCACCTTCCAAACCCTCGGGCAGATCGCCGGCGCCGTGCGCCTTCATCGCGATGTCCTGGATGGTCACCGATGCCGACGGGTCGCCTTTGACGTGGAAGGAACCCTTCTCCCACTCCAGGTCGGCCACCGAGACTTCCAGCATTCCGGACGCGATGATCTTGGCCTTATCGCGGATCTTGCGGGCCACCAGTGCGGCGGCTGCGCCGGAGACCGGAGTGGACCGGCTGCCGTAGGTGCCCAACCCGAACGGAGTCTGGTCGGTATCGCCGTGCACCACGTCGATGTCCTCCGGCGGGATACCCAGTTCCTCCGCGATGATCTGGGCGAAGGTCGTCTCGTGGCCCTGGCCCTGGGTCTGCACCGAAAGCCGCACCACCGCTTTACCGGTCGGGTGGATGCGCAACTCACACCCGTCGGCCATGCCCAGGCCGAGGATGTCCATATCCTTGCGCGGGCCTGCGCCGACAGCCTCGGTGAAGAAGGACATGCCGATGCCCATCAACTCGCCGCGGGTGCGCTTCTCGGCCTGCTCGGCACGCAACTGCTCGTAGCCGATCATGTCCATGGCTAACCGCATCGTGGTCTCGTAGTCACCCGAGTCGTACAGCCAGCCGGTCTTGCTCTTGTACGGGAACTGCTCGGGCTTCAGCAGGTTCTTCAACCGCAACTCGGCCGGATCCATCTTGAGATCGAAAGCCAGACAATCCACCAGTCGCTCGACGAAGTAGACCGCCTCGGTGATGCGGAACGAGCAGGCGTATGCCACGCCACCGGGTGCCTTATTGGTGAACACCGCGGTCATGTGGCAGTAGGCGGCCTCGATGTCGTAGCTGCCGGTGAAGACGCCGAAGAAGCCGGCCGGGTACTTGATGGGCGACGCGACGCCGTTGAACGCGCCGTGGTCGGCGAGCACTTTGGAGCGGATCGCCAGGATCTTGCCGTCCTTGGTCGCCGCGATATCGCCGACCATGATGTAGTCGCGGGCGAAACCGGTGGAGGTCAGGTTCTCGCTGCGGTCTTCCATCCACTTGACCGGCTTGCCGAGCACCAGCGATGCGACGATCGCGCAGACATAGCCCGGATAGATCGGCACCTTGTTACCGAATCCGCCGCCGATATCGGGCGCGATGATGCGGATCTTGTGCTCGGGCAGTCCGGCGACCAACGCGTAGACGGTGCGGTGCGCGTGCGGCGCCTGGGTGGTCGACCACAGCGTCAGCTTTCCGCTGACCGGGTCGAGGTCGGCGACCGCTCCGCAGGTCTCCATCGGCGCGGGATGCACCCGCGGATAGATGATTTCCTGGGTGACGACGACGTCGGCCTTGGCGAAGACGGCGTCGGTGGCCGCGGCGTCGCCGGTCTCCCAGTCGAAGCAATGGTTGTCGGTCTTGCCGTCGAGATCGGTGCGGATCACCGGTGCCGACGGGTCCAGCGCCTTGCGTACGTCGACGACCGGAATCAGCGGCTCGTAGTCAATGTCGATGAGTTCCAACGCATCTCGCGCGGAGTAGCGATCCTCGGCGACGACGAATGCGACCTCCTGGCCCTGGAACCTCACCTTGTCGGTGGCCAGCACGGCTTGTACGTCGTTGGACAGTGTGGGCATCCAGGCCAAGCCCTTGGCGGCCAGGTCGGCGCCGGTGATGACGGCCTTGACCTTCGGGTGCGCCAGGGCGGCACTGACGTCGATGCTGGTGATCGTGGCGTGGGCGTAGGGCGAGCGCAGGATCGCCAGGTGCAGCATGCCGGGCAGTTGCACATCATCGACATAGTTGCCGCGGCCACGGATGAAGCGCGGATCCTCCTTGCGCAGCATCCGGCCGTAGCCGCAGGGCTTCTGGTCGTTGTCGGCGGTGTCGTTTTCGGAGACCGGGCGTTGGACTTCCTCGGCGGACAGCCGAGATTCGACTGTGGTCATGCCTGCGCCTCTTCCTTGTTCGGGTGCTTCGCCGCCCACTGAATGGACCGGACGATGGTGGTGTAGCCGGTACAGCGACAGATCTGGCCGGAGATGGCTTCCCGGATCTCGTGCTCGGTGGGATCAGGGTTCTTGTCCAGCAGCGCCCGGGCGCAAATCATCATGCCGGGCGTGCAGAACCCGCACTGCAATCCGTGGCACTGCATGAAACCTTCCTGCACCGGATCGAGCTTGCCGTCGACCGCCATGCCCTCGACGGTCCCGATGTCGTGACCCGAGGCCATCGCCGCGAGGATCGTGCAGGATTTCACCGGCTCGCCGTCAATGGACACCACGCAGGTCCCGCAGTTGGAGGTGTCACAGCCCCAGTGGGTTCCGGTGAGCCGCAGCTGGTCGCGCAGGAAGTGCACCAGCAGCGTTCGGGGTTCCACCTCGGCGCTCACCTGTTCGCCGTTGACGGTCATGTTGATCTGCATCAGTTGCCTTCCGGTTAGGCGTTGGCCCGCACACGCTCAACGGCGGTGCGCAGGGTTCGGGTGGTCAGTTCGGCGGCCAGATGCCGCTTGTAGGCCTCGGTGCCACGCTGATCGGTGACCGGTTCGCAGGCCAGTGCGGCCAGCCGGCCGGCCTCGGCGAACGTCTCCTCGGTCGCCGGTGCACCCGCGAGCGCCTCGCGCACCGCGACCAAGCCGTCGTGGTCGGCGTTGACGGCGGTCAGCCCTACCCGGCCCTCGGCGATCCGATCCCCGTCCAATGTCACGGTGGCGCCCGCAGCGGCCACCGCCCAGTCACCGACCCGACGCTCCACCTTGTAGTAGGCGCTGGATGAGTTGGGCCGCAACGGGATCCGCACCTCGATGAGAATCTCGTTATGGTCGCGCGACGTCTCGTAGGCGCCGACGTGGAAGTCGTCGATACCGATCTCACGCTGTCCCTTGGGACCGCGAACGAGAACCGTCGCGCCGAGGATCTCGCACACCGTCGACAGGTCCTCAGCGGGGTCGGCCTGGCACAGCGAGCCACCGACTGTGCCGCGGTTGCGCACGACCGGATCGGCGATCACCCACTCGGCGTCGGCGAAGATCGGGGCCGCCCGGAGCAGGTCGGCCGACGCCAACACCTCGGCGTGCCGGGCCATCGCGCCCAGGCGCGCCTGCGTCGGGGTGACCTCGATATAGCTGAGCTCACCGTGCAGGTCGTTGATATCGATGAGGTACTCGGGGTTGGCGATCCGGAGCTTCATCATCGGCAGCAGGCTGTGCCCGCCGGCAACGATCATCGCCCCTTCACCAAGGCGGTCCAG
>NZ_JAEMSG010000022.1 GCF_016462945.1 Mycolicibacterium sp.
TCTCTGTGGTGCTGTTCGACGAGATCGAGAAGGCGCATCAGGAGATCTACAACACCCTCCTGCAGGTGCTCGAGGACGGCCGCCTTACCGACGGTCAGGGCCGCACGGTCGACTTCAAGAACACCGTGCTGATCTTCACCTCGAACCTGGGTACCGCCGATATCTCCAAGGCGGTCGGCCTGGGCTTCACCCAAGGTGGTGGTGACAATAACTACGAGCGGATGAAGCAGAAGGTCAACGACGAGCTCAAGAAGCACTTCCGCCCGGAGTTCCTCAACCGCATCGACGACATCATCGTCTTCCACCAGTTGACCCAGGACGAGATCATCCAGATGGTCGATCTGATGGTGAACCGGGTGTCCGTCCAACTCAAGGCCAAGGACATGGAGATGGAGCTGTCCGACAAGGCCAAGTCGCTGCTATCCAGGCGTGGCTTCGACCCGGTCCTGGGCGCCCGGCCGCTGCGCCGGACCATCCAGCGCGAGATCGAGGACGCGTTGAGTGAGAAGATTCTGTTCGATGAGATACGACCGGGCCAGCTGGTCACTGTCGATGTGGACAACTGGGACGGCGAAGGGGTCGGCGAAGATGTGAGGTTCACCTTCAGCGGTGGACCCAAGCGTGAGGTGATCGAGCCGGACCTGGCTGTCGCAACGACGGAGTAACCCCACCGACGAGACGCGGGCGGTCATCTTCGGGTGACCGCCCGCAGTCGTCTCAGCGATAGTGCGGCAGCATCGCAAAGACCTGCTTAATGATCGTCATCACCCAGCCACCGGCATTGGGGCTGTGGTAGCGCGGCCAGTTCAGTTGGAAGCTGACCACCCAGGCCTGGCCGGTGCGGTCGATCGCATACCAGCTGAATGTCAGGTCCCCCGGCAGGTTTCCGGCCTTGGCGCCGATATAGGGCCACTCGGTCCGGTTCAGGTCGATGCCCGGGATCTCGGACATGATGGCGCGTACCGGCGCGGCCGGGCCGACGGCATTGTGCTGTAGCCGCGCGTGCACGCGGCAGATGTCCTCTGCGCTGCCGTACCACTCGGCGCCGTAGGCGGAGCCCGGTGCGTGGGTGCGTTGCGGATCGGGTTCGTAGGGGCGGGAATTGGCTTCTTTCAGCAACGCCGCCCGGTCGGCGGGAGTGGCCGTCTTCCACTGCTCGCGGACGTCCGGATTGCCCCAGCCCACTGAGAAAAGTTCACGCATGGTGGGAAAGGGCGTCATGCTGGCTGGGTCATGGTGACCGGCACGAACCAGTGCCTGCTCGATGGCTGTAGTCCCGAGGAGCTCGATCAAAAGGTCGGTGGCCATATTGTCACTGGTGGCGATCATCTTGCCTGCCGCCTGGCGGACCGTGATCTGCGAGCCGGCAGGGAGTTTGTCGAATCCCGAGGAGCCGAGCTTTTTGGCCTCGGTGGTGATGGTCAGCGTGTCATTCCAACGCAGCGTTCCGGCCAGCACAGCGTCCTCGACGGCGAAAAGTACGTATGTTTTGAAAATCGAAGCGAGGGGCAGGGATTCAGCGGTGTTGGTGCCCGCGATCTTGTCGCAGTTTCCATCGTTGACCTTGGAGACCTGATACGAGTAGCGGGCCCCGGTTTGACTCAGGGCGGCGTCGATGTCGTGCCAGGAGTTGATCGCCGGCTTCTGGGGGGTGACCACCATCCGACTCACCATGGTCTGGTCATTGGTTCGCAGTTCGATGTCCTCGCGCGATCCGAACGAAGTGAGCAGATGCAGTCGAGCCGAGCCCGCGCCGATTTCCACCCCCGTCAGCGTGTAGGGGCGGTCCCACCACAATGACTCCATGGTCGCCTCGATCGGGCCCACCATGTCGGGGGCGGCCAACGTCGTGACGCTGACCTGTCCGATGGGCCATTCAGAGTTCAACATGTCCATGACCTGCTTGGCCCGCACACCCTGCGGGGTGTTCGTCTCGATCCGTACACCGGGGTTGGCTGCAGGTGCGCTCGGAGACGCGCAACCGGTCATCAGTCCGGCCGCGGTTGCGATCGTGGTGGCTAATGCCACCGCCCGCCGGAAGGGTTGGCGCGCGCTAGCCCTGTGCGTTGGACCGGGCAACGTCCAGCACAACCTCGAACTCGAGCAGCGAAGAACCGGTGGATACCGGGTTGGCTCGCTCACCGGCGTGGGCGGCTATCGCCGGACCCGCGGCCCAGGCCCGGAAGGCCTCTTCGGACTCCCACTGGGTCACCACGAAGTAGCGGTCGTCGCCCTTGACCGGCCGGAGCAACTGGAACCCGAGGAAGCCCGGCTGGTCGTCGACCGCATGGGCGCGGTTGGAGAAACGTTTCTCCAACTCAGGGCCGGCACCCGATGGCACCTCGATTGCGTTGATCTTCACCACGGTCATGTCGCCAAGGCTACCGCGCCCGCCAAACGGCCGACTCGGGCCAAGATGGGACGGTGAGCTCTGCGCTGACCCACCACGGCGGTACCGGTCGACCGCTGGTCCTCGTCCACGGGTTGATGGGCCGGGGCAGCACATGGTCGCGTCAGTTGCCCTGGTTGACCCGGCTCGGCTCGGTCTACACCTACGACGCGCCCTGGCATCGCGGGCGTGATGTCGACGATGCCGAGCCGATCAGTACGGAGGGCTTTGTCGCCGAGCTGGCGGTGGCCGTCGGCGCACTTGGGGCGCCCGCGACACTGATCGGCCACTCGATGGGTGGGCTGCATTCGTGGTGTTTGGCTGCGGCGCGACCCGATCTGGTGAGCGCGTTGGTGGTTGAGGATATGGCGGCCGATTTCGTCGGTCGAACCGTTGGGCAATGGGAACCATGGTTGCACGCACTACCCGAGGAATTCGATTCTGCTGAAACGGTTTTCGCTGAATTCGGACCCATAGCTGGCCGGTACTTTCTGGAGGCCTTCGACCGAACCCCGACCGGCTGGCGGTTGCACGGCAAGCCCGAGCAGTGGATCGCGATCGCGGCCGAGTGGGGGACCAGGGACTACTGGTCGCAGTGGCGGGCGGTGCAGGCGCCGGTGTTGCTGATCGAGGCCGGAGACTCGGTTGTCCCACCCGGGCAGATGACCACGATGGCGGAGTTAGCCGGCGAGCGTGCCACCTATGTGCGGGTGGCCGGTGCGGGCCATCTCGTTCACGATGACGCACCGGCGGACTATCGCCGGGCGGTTGAGGCATTCATCGGGTCGCTGCCTTCGCGCTAGGCGTTCGGCGCGGCGGCAACCGGCTTCGCCTTCGGTTGTGTCGCCTTCGGGTGTTGTCTGCTCGGCTCCTCCTCGGTCACTACGTGCCCGCATCGTCGCCTTCGCCTGCCAGCGCGAAGCGACCGTCTGTGGTCTGCTCCACCAGTCCGTCCACGAGAAGCGAATCAAGGGCGCGGTCGCGCTGCGTGGTGTCGCTTAGCCAGACCACGTCGAGGTGCGCTCGCGTCACCGGCGTCGAACTCGCCCGAAGCACATCGAGCAACTTCCCTCGAACCTGGCGATCGGTCCCGGCGTAGCGCTGCGCGGGCCGCGACGGGCCGTCGCCCACCGGATAGCCGGCGTCACGCCAAGCGCAGGCCGTGAGCGGACAAATCCCGCACTTGGGCGCGCGGGCTGTGCACACCGTCGCGCCCAACTCCATCAGTGCGGCCGAAAACTCAGCTGCCAGTGCATCGTTCGGCAACAGGGCGGCCACCTCCGCGTGATCACGCACAGTCGAAGGGTTTCCCGCGTCAGCCCGGCCCTGCACCGCGCGTGCCACCACCCGGCGAACATTGGTGTCGACGACGGGTACCCGCTTGCGGTAAGCGAAGCAGGCCACCGCACGTGCGGTGTAGGCACCGACCCCGGGCAGGCCCAGGAGAGCGTCCACGTCGTCGGGCACCACGTCGCCGTGATCGTTGGCGATCACGACAGCGCACTCATGAAGTCTTTTGGCCCGTCGCGGATAGCCGAGCTTGCCCCAGGCCCGCAGCACATCAGCGGCGCCGGCCGCCGCCGTCGCCGATGGGGTCGGCCATCGCGCGACCCAGTCCACCCAGATCGGCGATACCCGGGCCACCGGGGTCTGCTGCAGCATGAACTCGCTGACCAGGATCTGCCACGCGCTGACACCGGGAGCGCGCCACGGAAGCTCACGTTTGGCCTGTGCGTACCACTCGAGAAGATCCTCGGCGGGGATGCTCATCGGCCGGACGTTTCGGTGGCCGTGCAAGATGGAGGGCATGGCGAATACCAGTCCTGTGGCAGCGTGGATGGCACTCAAGCAGGGTAACGAGCGGTTCGTCGCGGGCCGCCCCGAGCATCCCAGCCAGAGCATCGAGCATCGGGCCAGTCTCGCGGTCGCGCAGCGGCCGACTGTTGTGGTCTTCGGGTGTGCCGACAGTCGGGTGGCCGCCGAGATCATCTTCGATCAGGGCCTGGGCGACATGTTCGTGGTGCGCACCGCCGGCCACGTCGTCGACTCGGCAGTGCTCGGCTCGATCGAATATGCGGTGACCGTGCTCGACGTTCCGCTGATTGCTGTGCTCGGCCACGACAGCTGCGGTGCGGTGCAGGCGACCCTCGACGCCCTCGATGAGGGGCGGGTACCCGGCGGGTTCGTTCGCGATGTCGTGGAGCGGGTGACTCCGTCGATCATGCTGGGCCGCCGTGAGGGATTGACCAGGGTCGACGAATTTGAAACCCGCCACGTCATCGAGACCGGCACCCAGTTGCTGGCTCGTTCCATCGAGATTGCCAACCGGGTCGGCCGTGGTGAGCTGGCCATCGTCGGGTTGACCTACCGCCTCGCCGACGGCCGGGTCACGCTGCGTGAGCACCTCGGCGAAATAGGCGAATAGCGGCAAAACCCCGGTCAACAAAGCGACACGCCGGGCGGGGTCGGACGGCTCGCAGTGACCTGGCCCTACGGTGAGAACGTGCTGGATCTCGAACCGCAAGGCCCCCTTCCGCCACAGGTCTACTGGCGGCGCAGAGGACTCGCGCTCGGTATCGCCGCGCTCGCCATAGCCCTGGTCGCCGGAATCGCATTCGCCGTGTTCGGTGGTTCAGACTCGGCCACGACCGCAAAGACGGAGACCACCCAAACTCCGCAACCAGAGGACAAGACCCCCGTCGTCGCCCCGGCTGAGTCCAGCGAAGCCCCTACTCCGACGCCCACCGCGGCCGTTGAGCCCCCGCCGATCTTGCAGGCCGGCGATGACTGCCCCGACTCGACGCTGGCGGTCAAGGGCATCACCAACGCGCCGCAGTACCTCATCGGCGACCAGCCGAAGTTCACCATGGTCGTCACCAACATCGGTTTGGTCGCCTGCAAGCGGGACGTCGGAGCCGCGGTACTCGCCGCCTACGTCTACGCGCTCGATAACAACCGGCTGTGGTCCAACCTCGACTGCGCGCCCTCCAACGAGACCCTGGTGAAAACGTTCAATCCCGGGGAGCAGGTGACCACTGAGGTCACCTGGACCGGCATGGGCTCGGCCCCGCAATGCCCGCTGCCGCGTGAGCCGATCGGCGCGGGCACCTACAACCTGATTGTCCAGTTGGGGAATCTGCGGTCGGCGTCGGTGCCGTTCATCCTCACCGACGCACCGCCGCCGGCGCCGGCCGAGCCCGGTCCGCCCGCCGGGGAGCAGCCGCCCGCGCCGGACGGTGCGGCGCCCGCACCCGGCGGCTGATCGGCGCTAGCAGGTGGTCGGAGCTCAAGGGACCTGACCGTCCCGGTTCACCGCCGTCGGCACGGCCCGCAGTCGGGCCTCGGTGAGCGACACCATGGCACGCAGTGCATCGCTGATCGTGGCGGATTCCAGAGTCCGTAAACCCTTCGGCGGCGTTCCGGAGCCTGTCGGCACGAGCGCGGTGGTGAACCCCAGTCGGGCGGCCTCGGCCAACCGGCGATCCATACCGGTCACTCGGCGAAGGTCACCCGCCAAACCGACCTCGCCGATCACCACGGTCGTAGCCGGCAGTGGCCTGTCGGTGTACGCCGAGGCCATCGCCATGGCCACCGCAAGATCAGCAGACGGATCGGTGATCCGCATACCGCCCACGGTGGACAGGTAGATATCCATCGCGCCGATCGGCACCATGGCACGCTTCTCCAGTACGGCGATGATCATCGCGACCCGCGCCTGATCGATGCCGCTGACTGCAGCGCGCCGCGGTACGCCCGGGTTTGCCGGCTTGGCCAACAGTGACTGGATCTCGCCAATCAGGGGACGCTTGCCGTCCAGCGTCACCGTTACCGCGGTGCCCGGTACCGGCTCCGGTCGCTGATCCAGGAATAACCCGGATGGATCGGCCACGCACTGGATTCCGCTGTCCTGCAACAGAAAACAGCCGACCTCGTCAGCCGCGCCGTAGCGGTTCTTGACTCCGCGGACCATTCGGAGGGCGGTATTGCGGTCACCCTCGAAGTGGAGTACCACGTCAACCAGGTGCTCCAGCGAACGGGGACCCGCGATCGCGCCGTCCTTGGTGACGTGCCCGACGAGAACCATGGCCACACCGCTGGATTTCGCTGCGGCGGTCAGCGCCGTCGTCACGGCGCGTACCTGGGTGACCCCGCCCACCACCCCGTCGGTGTCGCTGGAGTTCATGGTCTGCACCGAGTCGACGATCACCAGGCTGGGACTCACGGCCTCGATATGACCGAGCACCGTGTTGATATCGGACTCGGCGGCCAGGAACACCTCGTCGTGGCTACTGCCGGTGCGCTCGGCGCGCATCCGAATCTGGCCCGCCGACTCCTCGCCCGAGACGTAGAGGGCGCGCCGCCCCGCCTGCGCCCAGCGATGAGCAACCTCGAGCAACAGGGTCGACTTGCCAACTCCCGGATCCCCGGCCAGCAGGCTCACCGAGCCTGGCACCACACCACCACCGAGCACTCGGTCGAGTTCGCTGACGCCGGTGGGGAAGTGTCGGGTGTGATCAGGGTCTATGGAAGTGAGCGGCACGGCCGGTGTCGACGGCACGGTGCTGCGATGCCCGGTGCCGCCCACGGTGGTCAGAGCGGCGACCTCGTCGAGGGTGCCCCACGTCTGGCACTCGGGGCAGCGTCCGAACCATTTCGCCGTGATGTGCCGGCATTCCGAGCAGCGATACTGCGCGCGAGGTTTGGCCACGACGCTGACGCTAGCGGTCAAGTGCGACAGTTCTGCGGATGCGCGCGGCGGAGTGTCAGTCACCCCCGCGCAGCTGACTACTCTCGGGGCGTCTCGCCGGCCGAGATCGGCACCGCCACGACGACCTGTCCGGCCTTGTCGAAGGTGAAGGTGAAGTTGTACGTGAGTCCGTTGGTGATCGGCTTGCTCAGCATCACCTCGGCTGCGGGCGGCATGGCGCTACCCATCGCCTGGGTTTGCCCCATGGGTGGACCGACGACCAAGGCAGCACCGGCCGGGATCGCACCGTCACCGGTCATGGCCACGGTGCCGACGTCGGAGGTGATAGCCACCAGACTGTCGTTGACATCGGGCGATTCATTGACCGCCACAAACAGCAATGGCACCGTGCGCCCCGGTTGCAGATAGTCCCCGTTCTGCACCGCGAGCAGGTGGACATTGCGCAGTGCGATGTTCTTGGCGTTGGCAGAGGTGCCGTTGACGGCGGACTCTTGATTAGCGCTCTGCGAGATTTGCCCGGCGCCGCAGCCGGTGAGGATCAGGCCGGTGGCCGCCAGGCCCGCAGATGCGATGAAGAGGCGGTGCTTCCAGCGGTTCACAGTGGCCTCCTGCTCGGGAAGTGCGGCCGACACGATGTCAGCCGGCGCGGTTCGACTATTGACAGTAGTAGGTAGCGGGGCCCGGCGGTAGACGAGGAGTCGGAGTGTGCTGGCGCACCCCGAACAGCGGCGGAATCCGCGCGCGCTACACGAATTTTCCGACCTGTCAACCCCCACTGTTCAACCACGGTGCCCCTGACCTGCACCGTTGTTCAACACACTGTCAGGTGCCGTGCTAACATTGGGAGGTGAAAGGGGCTCGAATCTGATGATTTTCAAGGTCGGAGACACCGTTGTCTATCCACATCACGGTGCTGCATTGATCGAAGCGATCGAAACCAGGACCATCAAGGGCGAATCGAAGGAGTACCTCGTCCTGAAGGTGGCCCAGGGTGATCTGACCGTTCGGGTGCCCGCAGACAACGCCGAGTACGTCGGCGTGCGTGACGTGGTCGGCCAGGAGGGCCTCGACAAGGTCTTCCAGGTGCTGCGTGCTCCGCACACCGAGGAGCCGACCAACTGGTCGCGCCGCTATAAGGCCAATCTCGAGAAGCTTGCCTCTGGTGACGTGAATAAGGTCGCTGAGGTAGTTCGTGACCTGTGGCGCCGAGATCAAGAGCGTGGCCTGTCGGCCGGCGAGAAGCGGATGCTTGCCAAGGCACGTCAGATCCTCGTCGGTGAGCTGGCCCTGGCTGAGAACACCGATGACGCGAGGGCCATGATCATGCTTGATGAGGTTCTGGCCGCCGCTTCCTGACTGACCTGAGGGCATGGTGTCCGGTACGGTCGCGGTCGTTACAGCCGCCGGCTCTGGTGAACGACTCGGGGCTGGCATGCCTAAAGCGTTTGTAGAACTGGGTGGGCGGATCATGCTTGAGCACGCCGTCGATGGTCTGCTCGCCTCGGGTGTGATCGACCGGGTGGTGGTTGCCACCCCCGCGGATCGGGTCGACGAAACTGCGGCACTGCTCGGCGGACGTGCCACCGTTGTCGAGGGCGGTCGCGAGCGCCATGAGAGTGTGCGGCGTGCTCTGGCGGCCGTCGGTGATCCGGAGTTCATTCTCGTTCACGATGCTGCTCGTCCGCTGACGCCGATCGAGTCGATACGGCGCGTGGTTGCCGCCCTGCGAGACGGAATGCGGGCCGTGATCCCGGTATTGCCGGTCGCCGACACCATCAAGGCTGTCGATGCCAACGGCGTCGTTCGCGGAACTCCTGAGCGGGCCGGGTTGCGTGCGGTGCAGACCCCGCAGGGATTCGAGACCGCTCTGCTACGCCGCGCGTACGAGCATTCCGGAAGTTTCGTCGGCACCGATGACGCATCTCTGGTGGAGAATCTCGGGACTCCCGTGCACACGGTGGCCGGTGATGCGCTCGCATTCAAGATCACCACCGCACTCGATCTCCGATTGGCCAGGGCGGTGCTGGGCTCATGAGCGCCGCACTGCCCAGGGTCGGCGTCGGCACCGACGTCCACCCCATCGAACGCGGCCGGCCATGCTGGCTGCTGGGCCTGCTGTTCGACGACGCCGACGGCTGCTCCGGTCATTCCGACGGCGACGTCGCGATCCATGCGTTGTGCGACGCACTGCTTTCGGCGGCGGGCCTCGGTGATCTCGGCAGCGTGTTCGGCGTTGACCAACCCCAGTGGCGCGGTGTCACCGGAGCCCAGATGCTCACCCATGTCCGGGATCTGCTCATCCGGAGTGAATTCTCGATCGGCAATGCCGCCGTTCAGGTCATTGCCAACCGGCCGAAAGTTGGACCGCGCCGAGCCGAGGCCCAATCGCTGCTCACCGATCTGCTCGGCGCACCGGTGTCGGTCTCGGCCACCACCACCGACGGACTCGGGCTGACCGGCCGCGGCGAGGGAATGGCCGCCATCGCGACCGCTCTGGTCATCACGGCTTCCCGGTAAGCTGCCACGACGTGACCACCGGAGCCGTCGGCCTGCGCCTGCACGACACCTATACCGGTGCTGTGCGTGATTTCGTGCCGCTGCGTGCCGGACAGGCGTCGATCTATCTGTGCGGCGCCACGGTGCAGGGATTGCCGCATATCGGGCATGTTCGCAGCGGGGTGGCCTTCGATGTGCTGCGACGCTGGCTGCTGGCCAAAGGTTTCGATGTGGCGTTCATCCGCAATGTCACCGATATCGACGACAAGATCCTCACCAAGGCCGCCGAGGCCGGCCGTCCCTGGTGGGAGTGGGCGGCCACCCACGAGCGGGCCTTCGCGGCGGCCTACGACGCACTCGGGGTACTCCCACCGTCGGCAGAACCTCGCGCGACCGGACACATCACCCAGATCGTCGAACTCATCGAGCGGCTGGTCGATACCGGGCATGCCTACAGCGGGGACGGTGACGTCTACTTCGATGTGCTGAGCTTCGGTGACTACGGAAAACTTTCCGGCCACCGGATCGACGATGTCCACCAGGGTGAGGGTGCCGGGACCGGGAAACGAGACCAGCGTGACTTCACGCTGTGGAAGGGCGCCAAACCGGGGGAGCCGTCCTGGCCCACACCGTGGGGTCGCGGTCGCCCGGGTTGGCATTCCGAATGTGTCGCCATGGCACACGAGTACCTCGGGGCGGCATTCGACATCCACTGCGGCGGTATGGATCTGGTGTTTCCGCACCACGAGAATGAGATCGCCCAGGCTCGTGCTGCCGGGGACGGCTTCGCCAACTTCTGGTTGCACAACGGTTGGGTCACCATGGGTGGTGAAAAGATGAGCAAATCGCTCGGCAATGTGCTCGCGATTCCTGCTGTGCTGCAACGGGTTCGGCCCGCCGAGCTGCGCTACTACCTGGGCAGTGCCCACTACCGTTCGATGCTTGAGTTCTCAGAGACTGCCCTGCAGGACGCGGCCAAGGCCTACACCGGCATCGAGGAGTTCCTGCACCGGGTCCGAACGCGGGTGGGTTCGGTGGTGCCGACCACCTGGACGGAGAAGTTCGGCGCCGCACTCGACGACGATCTGGGGGTTCCTGCCGCACTCGCCGAAGTGCATGCCGCCCGGGCCGACGGTAACCGCGCCTTGGAGGCCGGCGATCACGGCACCGCACTTGCCAAAGCAGGCGAGATACGAGCGATGACATTGATTCTGGGCTGCGACCCGCTCGATCCACGATGGGAGACCCGGGATGAGACCGCCGCCGCATTGGCCGCAGTCGACGTTCTGGTCGCCGCAGAGTTGACGCGTCGCGATGACGCTCGTCGCGATCGTGACTGGGCCGGAGCAGATGAGATTCGAGACCGGCTCAAGGCGGCCGGAATCGACGTCACCGACACTGCCGACGGCCCGCAGTGGGCGCTGGCTGATGGAGAGGCCACATAACGATGGCGGGCAATTCAAAACGGCGCGGTGCAATCCGTAAGGAGGGCACCAAGAAGGGCCCGACGGTGGGCTCCGGCGGGGTGCGCAGACGCGGACTCGAAGGGCGTGGCGCAACCCCACCCGCCAAACAGCGGCCCCATCACCCCGCGGCAAAACGCGCCGCCCAACAGGCCCGCAAAACGTATAACAAGCCGACCGACGAAACCGAGATGGTCCTGGGTCGCAATCCGGTGCTGGAATGTCTCCGGGCCAACGCGCCAGCCGGTGCGCTCTACGTCGCACTCGGTGCCGAAGCCGACGAGCGGCTTACCGAGTCCGTGACGCTAGCTGCTGATCGGGGCATCCCAATCCTCGAGGTGCCGCGCCACGACCTCGACCGGATGAGCTCCAATGGCCTACATCAGGGCATCGCGCTGCAGGTCCCGCCGTACGGGTACGCGCACCCCGATGATCTGCTGGCCTCAGCCACCAGCGATGTGCAACCCGCACTGCTGGTTGCGTTGGACAACATCTCTGATCCGCGCAACCTCGGCGCCATCATTCGCTCAGTTGCGGCCTTCGCCGGGCATGGTGTCCTCATCCCGCAGCGCAGGTCGGCGTCGGTGACCGCAGTGGCCTGGCGCACCAGTGCGGGTGCAGCGGCGCGGGTCCAGGTTGCCCGGGCCACCAACCTCAATCGCACGCTCAATCAGTGGTCCGCGGCTGGTATTCGAGTCGTCGGACTCGACGCCGACGGTGACACCACGATTGATGAATTCGACGCCGCCGAGCCGATGGTGTTGGTCGTCGGTTCGGAGGGCAAAGGTCTGTCGCGTCTGGTGCGCCAGAACTGCGATGCGGTGGTGTCAATACCGATGGCCGGTCCGACGGAGTCGCTCAATGCCTCCGTTGCCGCCGGTGTCGTACTCGCCGAGATCGCACGTCAGCGCAGACGATAGCGCCTGTCAGCCTGGTGGCCGCGACCGGCCGAATGTGTAGTCATCTCTGAAACAGGTGAGTACCCAGGAGTAAATCTCGGCCTCATAGTGGAGTTGGGAATAGCGTCCGACCGGTCCCGCGTGGGCGCCCGAACCGGTCTCGGCGCGAAAGAGAATTGTGCGCCGCGATACCGGTGATGTGGGATCCACGCCTATACCGCGGTCCGGATCGCCGGCTCGAAGCGTCGCGACCCACTTTGCCGGCTCCCGGACCAGAACCCTGGTGTCGTGCACGGCTCCGGTGACCAGCAGTGCCGGCCGCGCCTGGACCGCGGGCGGATTGTCGACCGGCGAATATGACATCAACACGGCGTAGTCATCGGGGTCAGCGGGGTTACCCCATTCCTCCCATTCCGGAATGGTCAACGGCAGTGATGGATTTCCCATGGTGGCCACCACGTCGACGAAGGGCACCTCAGCGACAACTCCGGCGAAACGTTCGGGCCGCCGGGAGTACAAGGCGCCCTGCAATAGGCCGCCGGCGGACAACCCTCGGGTCACGATCCTGGTGCCGTCGATGAGGCCTCGTGCAAGAAAATCGGCGACGGCCGCCTGATCATCGAAGGTGTTGGATTTGGTCCGCAGATGTCCGTCGAGCCACCAGCGCCGGCCCATCTCGCCACCACCGCGGGGTTGGCCGAATGCACACACCACGCCGCGATCCAGCAGTGAGGGCAGTGAGCGCCACCAGTCGTAGCCGAAGTCGGGGTCGGTGCACGCTTCGTAGGACCCGTAGCCGTACAGGAACAGTGGTGCGGCACCGTCGAGTTCGACATCATGTCTTCGCACCACGACGACGGGCACCTGGGTGCCGTCTGGCGCCGGGGCGAGGTGCCGTTCCTGGGTATACGCGTCCGAGTCGAGCCCAACGATCTGCTCTACGTGACGGAGACTGCGTGAACCTGACGCGATGTCGATGTCCTCGTGTCGGGTGGGTGTGATGAACGATTGTTGGATCACGGTCACGACGTCGGCATCGAATATCTCGTTGCGACCCAGTGTCACCAGGCCGCCGGGAACGTCTGGCCAGATATCGTAAGGCGCAGAGTTGTACGGCCGAACTGTCACCATGCCGACCCCATCGCGTCTGGCTGAGACGACGACCGCCGAACCGAAGGCGTCCACGCGGTGGATGCGCGTCGCCGGATCTCCGCACAAGTAGTCGCTCCAGTCGCCCGGTGCGTGTACCGGGGCGGTGGCAATCCGGAACGATTCGGCGTCGAGGTTGGTGACGACGAGGATGCGGTCGCCCTCGGGTCCGGCCGCGTGTTCCACGCTGTACTCGATGAGATGTTCGCGTGGCCGGACCAGGACGGGTGTGGCCGTCGGATCCGCGGTCGACAACAGCCGGACCTCGGAGGTGTTACGCGACCACGCGGTGATGACGAACCACGCCCCCGAGCGGGTGACGTCGACGCGGATATCGAACCGCTCGTCGGGCTCAGTGAATATGAGTCTGTCCGTCGTGGGCTCGGTGCCCACGATGTGTGCCCATACCTGATGCGGTCGATTGACGGCATCGGTGCGCAGGTACAGATATGTTGTCCCGTCGGCGCTCCAGCCGCCAGTAGGAATGGTCGCTTCGATCACTGCAGGGAGGTCGGTTCCGGTTTGCAGATCCCGGAACCGTAGGCGATACCGTTCGTCGCCGACCACGTCGTACGACCAGGCCAGCACTGTCCCGTCCGGACTCACGTGGAGCTCGCCGGGGTGGAACTCGGCCCCGGGATGGGTCTCGGCGACCGCTTGCAGGTTGATCACCGTCTCATCGGGGCCGTCTCCGTCTGGGTCGTCACCGTCTGGGCCGACCCCGACGCGCCGAACCAGGGCGGGGAACTCGGCGCCGACCTCGTGCACGTTTCGGTAGGTAAAGGCTCCGGCCTGCCACGGTGCCGACTCGGAGCGGTCCGGCACCCGCGCGGTCATCTCCGCGGCCAGCGCCGCGCGCAGTTCGCCTAGTGGTGCGGTACGGGCTTCGTAATAGCCACGCTCGGCATCGAGAAGTCTGATCAACTCCCCAGTCGGCTCGGCGATCCAGCTGTACGGTTCGCGCGGGTCTTGTCCGATACGCGCCGTGGGCGGCTCGGGAATGGAGCCGATATCGGGTGCCACGCAACCTCCGCAGGGACTCGACGGCGAGCCAGGGTTAAACGATACTGCGAGGGACCTGGGCTATCCCACTCAAGTCGGCGGATTAGGCCAGAATGCCGGCCTGGGTCCGAAAATGCTGCCATGGTGGGGTAATCCGTCAGTCAAGTGAATAGCCGTATCCGCCACCGAAAGGGGCCGTGATGGCATATCGACCCGCACGCCTGGTCACCGTGATCCTGTTTGTTCTCGGGCTGCTACTGCCCGCCGGGGTACCCGCCGGAGCGGCGCCGGCCAAGTCGGTGTTCACCGTGGGAGTGACCCAGGACGTCGACTCCCTGAACCCGTTCGTCGGCGTGACCGCCGCCGCCTACGAGATCTTCCAGATGGTCTATCCGACCCTGACCGAGTACGGGGCCAAGGACTTCAGCATCCAGCCCGGTCTGGCCGAGTCGTGGACGGAGTCCCCGGACAAGACGTTCTGGACCTACAAGATCAGGCCCGGGCTGAAGTGGAGTGATGGCGTTCCGTTGACGGCCAAGGATGCGGCGTACACCTTCAACCGGATCATCAACGGCACGTTCGAGAAGGTCAATTACGGCAGCTACGTCGGCAACATCACCAAGGCCGAGGCGCCGGATGACACCACGCTGATCCTTCGGGTCGACAAGCCCTCACCGATCATGGAGAAGCTCGCTGTCTACATCCTGCCCGAGCACGTCTACTCCACGATCGACGAAACGGCCATCCAGAGTTTCAAGGACGAACCCACCGACGGAAAGCCCGTCGTCGGCGCCGGTCCGTATCTGACGGCGGAGCGCCAAGTCGGACAATTCACCCGGATGGTCGCCAATCCCGACTTCTATCGCGGCAAGCCCGCTGTCGACGAGGTCGTCTTCAAGTTCTACGCCAACCCCGACGCGCTCGGTCAGGCGCTGCGCAAGGGTGAGATCGACTACGCCGACGGCATGGAGGCGAATGTCTTCGATTCGCTGGCTGATGTACCGAACATCAAACGCCTGTCGGCGGTCTACTCCGGGTTCAACGAGTTGGCCTTCAACACCGGTGCCGCAACCGTAGATAACAAGCCGATCGGGGACGGCAATCCGCTGCTCAAGGACAAGCGTCTGCGCGAGGCCATCGGCTGGTCGATCGACCGCAAGGCCCTCGTCGAGAAGGTGTTGGGTGGACACGGCAGTGTCGGTTCGACGCTTATCCCGCCGATGTACGCCGATTGGCACCTCTCGCCACCCAATGAGGTCAGCTATGACCCGGACAAGGCCCGAGCACTGTTGGATGCCGCCGGATACCCGGTAGGCCCGAACGGCATTCGCCAGGATGCGACCGGTGCGCCACTGAAGTTCCGACTATTCGGCCGATCGGATAAGGCGGCGTCGAAGAAGGCCGTCGAATTCATCAAGAACTACCTCGCCGATATCGGCGTTGAGACGACCGTGACGCTCATCGCCGAGGATGCGCTGACCGAAAAGATCGGCCAGGGCGAGTACGACATGTTCGAGTGGGGCTGGGTCGTCGAACCGGACCCCGATTACCAGCTGTCTACCTTCACCTGTGACAAGAGGTCCTACGAAGACGGCGGCAGCATCGTGGCCAACCTCTCCGACTCGTTCTACTGCAATCCCGAGTACGACGCCCTCTTTACCGCTCAAAGCACCGAGACCGATCCCGCCAAGCGCATCGAGATCGTCAAGCAGATGCAGCAGATCCTCTACGACGACTGGCCGTACGCCATCACCTACTACTACGACAACCTGGTCGCCTATCGCAGCGACAGGTTCGAGGGCTTCATACCGCAGCCCGCGCCGGATGGGTCGTATCTGTTCCAGTACGGAACCTGGACCTACGAGAATCTCAAGCCTGTGCAGGCCGCGGACTCAGGACAGGCAAGTAGCGGCTCGTCGCCGGCCATGATCGGCGGAATTGTCGCCGCCGTGGCGTTACTCGGCGGCCTGACGATGCTGTTGCTGCGACGACGTCGCACCGCGGGAGCCGACGACCGCGAGTGATACCGGTATGGCGCTGATCAGCGGACCGGATACCGCGCGTTCCTCGTCGCCCGGCCGCAGGGGAGTCGTGGGACCGGGCGTGCGGTACGGGTTGTCTCGGCTGCTGTCGGCGGTTGGGACTTTCATCTTCGTGATCCTCTTCAATTTCTTTTTGTTCCGCCTGCTGCCCGGTGATCCGATCTCGCTCTATACCCGCGGGCGTGATGTGGATCCGGAGATCAAACGGCAGTTGCAGGCCAGGTTCAACGCCCCGATCAGCGAGCAGTTCTTCGCCTATATCAAGAACCCCTTCGTGCCCGAGTTACCCTCGCAGCGATTCAGCGCCCCGGTGTGGGATGTCATCGGCCCGCGGATCTGGCCGACCCTGCTGCTCGTCGGCACGGCGACGGTGCTGGCCACGGTCTTCGGTGTCTGGCTGGGTATTCGCAGTGCCTGGAAGCGCGGTCGGCGGTTCGACAAGGTCGCCACCACCGTCACCCTGGTGCTGTATTCCATGCCGGAGTTCTGGTTCGGGATGATTCTGCTGATCGTCTTCTCGGTGGGTGTGTTCGGCATCCCGGGTATCTTTCCGGTCGGCGGACTGTCCACGCCGGGCGTCGACATCGGCACCCTCGCCGGGATGGCCGATATCGCATGGCATCTCGCCCTGCCGGTTTTCACCCTGACCGTCATTTACCTCGCCGAGTATTCCCTCGTCATGCGCGCCTCGCTGATTGATGAGATGGGTGCGGACTATCTACGAACCGCGCGGGCCAAGGGGCTGCGGGAGGCCGACGTCCGGCGCCGGCATGCGGTGCCCAATGCGTTGCTACCGACGACGACGCTGATCTTCCTCAACCTAGGCTTTGTCGTCGGTGGAGCCATCACGATCGAGTATGTGTTCTCGGTCGCCGGGCTTGGTTCGCTGACCGTACTGGCCCTGCGCGGGCCGGATATTCCCCTGCTGCAGACGCTATTCCTGTTGTTCTCCGCGGCCGTGATCGTCGCGAACCTGGTCGCTGATCTGTTGTATGCGCGGCTTGATCCGCGGGTGCGAACATGACCTCGGTTTCGACTCGCTCGATCGTGTGGGCGCGCCGTCGCCGGTCCTGGAAACAACTGGGGGACCAGTTCTGGCGGTCCCGCACCGGGATGTTGGGTCTGGCGATCTTCGTCACGTTCGCGGCCCTCGCGCTCGCCGCGCCGATGCTTTTCGACTCGTCCCAACTGGATGTCACCAAGGCAACCGGCGGAGTCTACGAATCACCGACGGCCCGGTACTGGCTCGGTACCGATGATGCCGGTCGCAACGTCCTGGCTCTGGTCGTATGGGGGGCCCGTATATCCCTGCTGGTGGGTTTGTGCGCCACCGTGCTGTCGATGTTCATCGGCACCGCGGTCGGCATCGCATCCGGGCACTTCCGCGGTCTGATCGGCGGAATACTGGATCGGCTCATCGACTGGTTCCTGGTCATACCTTTTCTGCCGCTTGCCATCGTGCTGGCCACTGTGCTCGGCAAAAGCTTGCTCAACATCATCATCGTGATTGGGGTGACGTCCTGGCCGGCCACCGCCCGACTGATCCGGGCTCAAACACTGTCAGTGGAGGGCCGGCCCTACCTCGAACGGGCGAAGGCACTGGGCGCGGGCGACCTGCATCAGATGACCCGTCACGTGCTGCCCAATGTCATGCCACTCGTGCTGGCGAACACCACACTGGCGGTGTCGATTTCCATCCTGTCGGAAACAACGTTGTCCTTTCTGGGCCTCGGCGATCCGACTGCGGTGTCCTGGGGGACGATCCTCGACGACGCCTTCTCCACCGGGGCGATCTCGGCCGGTGCGTGGTGGTACCTGGCGGCACCGGGTGTCTGCGTTGTGCTCGTCGTGCTGGCCTTCAACCTCGTCGGGCGAGCACTCGAGGACATCCTCGATCCGCGTGAGGCCGCGCAATGACACTGCTGGAGTTCGACGATGTCAGCATCACCTACCAGTCCGGGCAGGGTCCGGTTCCGGCAGTGCGTAACGTGTCGCTGAGCCTTTCGCTGGGGCAAACCCTCGGCATCGCCGGTGAATCCGGCTGTGGCAAAACGACATTGGCGGATTCGGTGCTGCGGTTGCTACCGAAATCCGCACAGGTGACCGGTCACATCCGGCTCGACGGACAAGATGTGATGGCCATGTCGTTCGGTCAGTTGCGCGCGGCCCGATGGGCGAAGGCCGCGGTGGTCTTCCAGGGTGCGATGCATGCGCTGAACCCCGTGCAGCGGATTGAGACCCAACTCGCCGAGCCGATCCTGCTGCATGAGGATGTCGGCGGTCAGGCAGCGCGAGCGCGAGTGGGTGAATTGTTGGAGCAGGTAGGCCTGCCGGCCAGTCGGGCCGGCGACTACCCGCACCAGCTATCCGGTGGGCAGAAGCAACGGGTCATGATCGCCATGGCCCTGGCCTGCCGGCCCAGCCTGTTGATCGCCGACGAACCCACGACCGCGCTAGACGTTATGGTCCAGGCGCAGGTTCTGGACCTGCTGTCGTCGTTGGTCAAGCAGTTCGGCTTGGGCGTGGTGTTGATCAGTCATGATCTGTCCGTTCTGGCGGGTGCCTGCGACCGGGTCGCGGTGATGTACGCCGGCCGGATCGTCGAAGAAGGTGCCGCGAGCGATGTGTTCGCCCGACCACTGCATCCGTATGCGAAGGCACTGGCCGGCGCATTTCCCCGGATCGGCGATCAAGCCTTCCGGTATGCCCCCGCCGGTTTGCCCGGTGACCCGCCGTTTCCCGGTGACCTTCCGCCGGGTTGTCCGTTGCACCCGCGCTGCCCGATAGCCATCGACGCATGCTCGACGGTCGAGCCGCTGCTGACCAGACACGGTGACCGCGAAGCCGCCTGCCACCGTGCCGGTGAGGTGTTGGTGTGACGGCCACCTACGGTGCCGATAGGTCGGCGCTTGAGACGCGTGCACTGGAAGTCGAGTTCCGTACCCGCAGCGGTGACATCGCACGTGCCGTTGACGGTGTCAACCTGGCGGTCCACCGGGGTGAAATTCTCGCACTGGTCGGCGAAAGCGGTTGTGGCAAAACCACACTGGCCCGGACGATCCTCGGCCTACAAAAGCCTGCGGCGGGCGCGGTGTATGTCGGCGGAGAGAAGCTCTCCTACCGAGCCCGCGATCTGAAGGCCTACCGACGGCGGGCGCAGTTGATCCTGCAGGACCCATCCGGGGCTCTGAACCCGAGACACACGGTGTACGAAGCCGTGGCCGAGGGCTTGCGCGTGCATGGCCTACACCAGGGCGAAGAGGCCAAGGTGGCTGATGCGCTCTCGCGGGCGGGGCTGCGTCCTCCCGAGAGGTTCTATCTGAGATATCCGCACGAGCTTTCCGGCGGGCAGCGCCAGCGGGTGGTGATCGCCGGTGCGTTGGTGCTCGACCCGGAGATCATCGTTGCCGACGAACCGGTGTCCAGCCTCGATGCGTCGGTGCGAGGGGAGATCCTGGCGCTGCTGTTGCGGCTGCGCGATGAACTCGGGTTGACATTGCTCGTTGTCACCCATGACCTCGGGCTGGCGTGGAATATCGCCGACCGGGTGGCGGTGATGTACCTCGGCCGGATCATCGAGATCGGTCCCACCGAGGAGATCCTGGCCGCGCCGCAACATCCCTATACCCAGGCGCTGCTCTCGGTGGTTCCGGAGGTGGCGCGCCTCGATCCGATCGTGCTGACCGGTGAGACACCGGACCCCACCCGGATCCCCGCCGGTTGCCGGTTCCACACCCGGTGCCCCGCACTCGCTGACGGGACGGCCGCCGCCGCCGGTGTCGATCAGCGATGCCGGACTGTCGAGTTGCCCATGATCGCGGTCGATGGGCTCGGAGCCGGCCATACCGCTGCCTGCCATCTTGTCGAGGCCAATGCACACCGATAGCGTCGCACTGCGGGATACTAAGTGCGCTGAAATAGTAGGAGGTGGTGTGGTGTCGGGCATATCCGGGCGGGCACTGCAACCTGCCCTGGATCGGCACCACTACGTCGACGGGGAATCCTTCGAGCGCGAGTCCGAGATGCTGCGCCGCGAGTGGACCTGCATCGGCCGGCTCGACCAACTCGGCCTCGCGAAATCCGGCCGGATGCTCTCGCAGCGCCGCGCGGTGGTGGATTTTCAGAACGAGTCGATCATCATCACCGCCGACGAGGCCGGATCGCTGCACGCGTTCGCCAATGTGTGCCGGCACCGAGGCTCCCAGCTGGTGCCGGTCGAGTCGGTTGAATCTCCCGCCGCCTGTGACGCCAAGTCGCTGCGCTGCCCGTATCACTCGTGGACCTACGGACTCGACGGCCGCCTGCTGCATGCGCCGCATACCGACGATGTTGACGTCGACAATTCGGCGTTCGGGCTGAATGCACTGCGCGCCGGGTCCTGGGGTGGATTCCTCTGGCTCACCGAGGATTTCAAGGCACCGGCGGTCGTCGAGGCATTGTCGCCGGTGCCGGATCGGGTCCGGCGCTATCCGTTGGACACCCTGGTGGTGGGCAAACGCCTGGAGTATTCGGTCGCAGCGAACTGGAAGGTGCTCGCCGAGAACTACAACGAGTGCTACCACTGCGGCCCCGTGCACCCGGAACTGAGCCGGTTGGTGCCGGCCTTCGCCGGTGGTGGCGCCGGACTGGAGTGGGAGGACGGTATTCCGCACCGCGAAGGCGCCTGGACGTTCACGCTGTCAGGTACCAGTGATCGCGCTCCGTTCCCAGACCTCGATGACGCCGAACGGGTCCGGCACAAAGGCGAATTGGTCTATCCGAACCTGCTGCTGTCACTTGCTGCCGAACATGTCGCCGCGTTCGTCCTGCGACCCACCGCGGTTGATCGCACCGAGGTCATCTGCGAGCTGCTTTTCGCCGCTGACGAAATAACGAAGCCGGGATTCGATCCGAGTGACGCCGCCGATCTCTGGGATTTGGTCAACCGTCAGGACTGGGCGATCTGCGAATCGGTGCAACGCGGAATGAGCTCGCGGTACTACTCTCAGGGTTGGTTCGCGCCGATGGAGGATGCGGCCCTCGATATCCGGCGCTGGCTGCTTCCCCGGCTTGAGCGACATGGAGGTGACTACGGTGGGTAAGGCTTATGACAGGGCGACCTACGACCTAGCCGTCATCGGACTCGGCGGATTGGGAAGTTCCACCGCCTGGCACGCCGCCAGTCGAGGTTTGAGCGTTCTGGGCCTCGAGGCCTTCGGACTCGGTCACGAGCGCGGCGCGTCCCACGACACCTCTCGGATCATCAGGCACAGTTACCACACGCCGGAGTATGTGGCCCTGACCTTCGGCGCCTACGACGACTGGGCTCGCCTGGAGGATGAAACCGGCGAGCAGTTCGTGACGATGACCGGTGGGCTCGATCTGTACCCGCAGGATGCGCACATTGCGATGGCGGACTACCTCTCGTCGATGGATGCCCACCGCATCGCCTACGACGTTCTGGATCCCGACGCGGTGCGCGATCGCTGGCCGGCGTTCGTGCTGCCGGACGGAACGACCGCCATCCATCAGGCGCGCACCGGCATCGTGCCCGCCGCTGCGGGCACTGCCGCGATGACGCGCCGCGCGCGAGAACTCGGCGCGACGATCCAGGACAACACCCGCGTCGAGGCGATCGTGCCCGGTAGGGAGAGTGTCGAACTGGTTACCGGCGACGGCGTCGTCAGCGTGGGGCGGGTCGTCGTCACCGCCGACGCATGGACGGCCGGCCTGCTGGCACCGCTCGGTGTGGACCTGCCGCTGACCGTGACCGAGGAGCAACTCACCTACTTCGCGCCGCCGCAACCCTCGAAGTTCAGTCCCGAGGTGTTCCCGGTGTGGATCTGGATGGACGAGCCGTCCTACTACGGTTTCCCCACCTACGGTGAGGCGACCATCAAAGCCGCGCAGGACTGCGGCGGCCCCACCGTGACGGCGGATGCCCGAAGCGGCGCACTCGATGAGGCGATGCTGGAACGGCTTGCGGCATTCATGCGCGGTGTGTTCCCCGGTTCCGGTGATCCGATCCGGTCCAAACGCTGCCTGTACACATTGACGCCCGACCGCGACTTCGTGATTGATCGCCTGCCCGAACATCCCAGCGTCACCGTCGGTCTGGGCGCGGGGCATGGGTTCAAGTTCGCGGCGCTGTTCGGACGCCTACTCACCGATGTGGCGGTTGACGGCTCCAGCAGCTATGACCTGTCGGCCTTCCGGTTCGACCGTGCGGCGCTGACCGATCCGTCATATGTAGCCAACTGGATGGTCTGATTCGACCAGCGGCCTGATCCACTCAGCGGTCTATGCCACGATGGGATCGTGGATTCCGCAGAGGTAAACCGGCTCAACTGGGACGAGCGCGCACCCGCGCACGCGGCCTCGCCCGGCTACCATGTCGACCGATTCGTCCAGGATCCGGCCTTCCTGAGTTACGTCGTACAGTTCGACATTCCGCGGCTCGGCGACGTCGCCGGGCTGCGCGGTGTTCACCTGCAATGCCACATCGGCACCGACACCATCTCGCTGGCCCGACTCGGCGCCCGGATGACCGGACTCGACTTCTCACCCGCCGCTCTGACCGAGGCGCGGCGGATCGCGGAACTGGCCGGGGCGGAGGTGGATTTCGTTCAGGCCGACGTCTACGACGCAGTTTCGGTGCTCGGCACGGGTGGCTTCGACCTGGTCTACACCGGTATCGGTGCGTTGTGCTGGTTGCCGGACATCCGGCGTTGGGCGCAGACCGTGTCCGGCCTGCTGCGGCCGGGCGGCCGGCTGTTCATCAGGGAGGGCCATCCCATGCTGTGGAGCCTGGATGAAGAGCGCGGCGACCAACTGCTTGTTGTCGACTACCCGTACTTTGAGACGCCCGAACCGGATGTCTTCGAGGATGCGGGCACCTACGTCGAGACCGATACCGTCTTCACGCATAACACGACTCACACCTGGAACCATGGGCTGGGAGAGATCATCACCGCGCTGCTCGATACCGGTATGGAGCTCACCGCGTTAGACGAGCATCGCAGCGTTCCGTGGGATGCGCTGCCCGGCACCATGATCTGTGACGCGCAGAGAGAGTGGCACCTGAACACCCGACCTGAGCGAGTGCCGTTGACGTATACCCTGCAGGCGCGCAAGCGCTGAATTCAGGCCAGGTCGCGGGCGAACCGTCGCTGCCAGGAGCGCTCGCCGACGACACGCTCTCCCGACGAGCCGGTCTCGGTACAGGTCATCGTGATCGTGACGTCGAGATCGGTCTCATCGGCCTCGATGTGCAATCGTGACGCGACGACACAGTCGACAGGTGCACCCGATCCGTCATCATCGAAATGCACGGCGAACGTGACGTCGGATCGCGCCGATTGCGCGAACGTGTCGGTCTGCACGCTGACCTCGCCGAAGTAGTGCTCGCCCATGTGACCGAACGGGGTGTCGTAGGGGTCGCCGCCGTGATCGATCATGGCACCGGTGACACGGGCGAGAACGTCGCGCCAGGTCCGCCAGGTGATCGTGGCCGGGTCCTCGGTGGCTTTCTCGTCACCGGGTGTGAAAACCGGTGCCGGATAGGGACTTGTCGTCGCGTCGTAGGTCGGCAGCACCAGTTCGCCGCCATGGATGGTCAGCGACACCGGAGCCGGCGGTGCGATGACGTTGGGCCAGTCGGCTCCGGCCAATGCGAGCCGCAGCACGTGCCCCGGCGCCCACTGCCAGGCGGTTGCCTCGATACCGACGTCGACGTTGTAAACCTCGCCGGGTACCAGTGGCGTCGCTGTCGCCATACCGCCGCGGCGGGTCAGGTTCAGAAAGCCACGGGACACCAGTGTGGAGGTGCCATCGGGTGCCACGTCGCACAGTCGAAGCGCGACGCCGGCGACCGGCTCGGAAGCGGAAATCCGCAGCCGCGCATGCGGATAGCCGGCGATCTCCAGTCCATCAGCCAGCGGCCAGTCCCATGTCAGCGCCCGGACGTCGTCGGTGCGCTGATCATCGGGCTGGCCCCACGGCAGGTGTCCGCTGCACGACAGCCACGCGGTGAGTCCGATATCGGCGACCACGTCGTACGGCGGCCTCGACGACAGCGGCCAGGTCCGCTCGGCTGAACGCGGGGTCGGCCACTCGTCGGCCCGCCACACACCCGGTACGTGGTCGAGGTCGACAGCCGGACGGTGCGAGGCGCGCGCGTACCAGCGCGCCGCCGGGGGCTCGGTGGCAGGACTGCGGCCACGAAGCCAGCGGTCCCACCACGCGACCATCTCCGGCACCAGGTCGATACGGGGTCCGGGAAGACACGATGAGGTCGCGGCGTGCGGCCACGGCCCGGCAAGTAGTTCGGCATGCCGACCCGCGGCCCGCAGTGCGGTGACTGTGCGAAACGAGTTGTTCCGGTACCCGTCCGCCCAGCCGGCGACGAGGAGCACCGGACACTCGATGTCGTCGTAGGCCGGACGAATCGATCCGTGCTGCCAGTAGTCGTCGCGGCGGGTGTGCTCGAGCCAGCCGAACAGCCACGGCTCGTGCTCGGCGATCCGTGCCGCCCACTCGTCGCGCCATCCGTCGCCCCACACCGCGGGCACCGGGGGCAGCGCGTTCATCGGCGTCACGTAGTGGCAGTAGTCCACCAGGTCCAACCAACGCCGCGAACCACCGCACAGGTGGACGTCGTCGGTGAAACGGTCATCCGAGGCGTAGATCGCGATCACGGCCTTCAACCCGGGTGCGCGCTCGGCCGCCATCTGGAGCGAGTTGAAGCCGCTATAGGACGTGCCGTACATCCCGACGTTGCCGTCGCACCACTGCTGTGCGGCAATCCAGGCGATCACCTCGGCCAGGTCGGGTTGTTCCTGTAACTGGTATTCGTCGATCGCACGCCCACCGCTGCTGCCGGTGCCGCGCACATCCAATCGCACCAGGGCATAGTCGAACTCGTCGCGCAGTCGGGTGTACTCGGGGCGATAGGAGGCCGTCAGATCATCTTTGCGGTACGGCAGCGCCTCCAGGATGCACGGTTGTGGACCACTGTCGGGCAGGTACAGGGTGACCGCGAGGCGTGCACCGTCCGACATCGGGATCCACTCGTCGCGCCTGCTGCCGGTCATGGTGTCATCAGCATCGGGCGCACCCGGTCGACGGGAAGGGCATCGATGGTTCGGCCGCCGACGCCGGTCGTCGTCGTCGCGCACAACAGCGCGTCGATGACGGCCTCCTCGGTCGCGTCGACGGTGGCCTCGAAGTAGGGGTCCAGCCGGGTGCCGGACAGCACGGCACGGGTGGTGCCTGCCGTCGATCGCTCGGCACGCAATCCTGTTGCCAGGCCGAGGAATATCTCACCGGAGCCGTGATGTGCGGTGGACCCGGTCCGGGCCAGCCCGAGTCCCATCCGAGTCGCCAGGCGTGTGCAACCCGCGGCGTCGATGGGCGCGTCGGTGATCACCACGCCGATGCACGAGCCGGCTGGCTTCGGTCCCAGGTGCGCCGGCGGACCGAGCGCGCGACCCACTGGCACGCCGGCGATCGTCAAACGTTCCCAGGAGCCGAAGTTGGCTAGCACCAGCACCCCGAGGACATGGCCGTCCGGTAGCAACCGCGATGCCGACCCGATGCCGCCCTTCCACCCGTAACAACACATTCCCGTCCCCGCGCCGATAGCACCCAGGCCGACCTCGGCACCGCCGATAGAGCGTCGTGCGGTCGCCAGTGCTTCGGCGACATGGTCGTACTGGACGTGCATGCGACGGGCATCGTTCAGCCAGGAGTCATCGCATTCGCCGACGATCGGGATCACCCAGTCGTCGACTCCGATATCCGGGTCTTCGTCGATCAGGAGCCGGCATGCCGCGTCGTACACCCGGCCGACCTGCATCGTCGACGTCAGGAACACCGGTGTCTCGATGAGGCCCCATTCCTGGACCTGGGATCGGCCGGTCAGTTCGCCAGCGCCATTGAGCACCGCCACGCCGGCAGGCACCGGGGCCGCCCAAACACTTGCGCCCGGGTCGAGAACAGTGACGCCGGTGCGTGCGATGCCGGCCCCGGCCGGGGGGTCGACATCGTCGGAGATCACCGACGCATGCCCGAGTCCGACGCCCGGCACATCCAGTACCGAGTTGGTCCGGCCTCGGGGAAGGGTGCCGATGGCGACCGACCACTCCGCCAGTCGCACTCTTCCGCCCATGGCCGCATCGTGCCATGCTGCCGGAGTGGCGGGGCGGATTCCGGTGGTCGTCGACCCACGCTGCTGTGACCACGACCCGGGCGCGGAGATCTGGATCGGTATGACCACGGCCCCCGCCGAAGTCGCCGACCGCGTCACCATCATCGAGGCCGCCCTGAGCGAACTCGGGCACCCGATGATGCCCGCACGCGAGTACGACGACGCCTGGCTGACGGCGGTGCACTCGCCTGAGTTACTCGATTACCTCGCAACGGTATGGGACCGCTGGATCGGCGGCGGTTACCCCGATCTCGGCGCGCAACGGGTGGTCCCGTATCTGTTCCCCAGTGCCGAACTCCGTCAGGGACTTCCGCCCCGGATACCCACGGCACTGCATGCCGAGGTCGGTGTGTACTGCTACGACACGATGACACTCATCGGACCGGGAAGCTGGCGAGCGATCCGCGCCGCCACCTGCGCGACCCGTACCGCCGTGGATCTGGTTGTCAGTGGCGCGCCCAGTGCCTACGCGTTGACGCGACCTCCGGGTCACCACGCAACGAGGTCGGCGTACGGCGGATCGTGCTACCTCAACAACGCGGCTATCGCCGCACAGGCATTGCGTGCGGCTGACTTCGCGAACGTCGCTGTCATCGATATCGACGCCCATCACGGCAACGGCACCCAGGCGATCTTCTATGAGCGACCTGACGTGTTCACAACCTCAGTGCACGTCGACCCCGGTGCCGGCTGGTTCCCGCACCACGTCGGCTTCGCCGACGAGACCGGCCGCGACGGCGGGCTCGGTAGGAATCTCAACCTGCCACTGGAACCCGGGTCCGGCGACGCCGTATGGCTGTCGGCTATCCAGCGCGCCGCTGACGCCGCCGCTGACTTCGGTGCCACCGCGTTGGTGATCGCGCTCGGGGTTGATGCCGCGGTCGACGATCCCGAAAGCCCGCTGCAGGTAACCCCGCAGGGCTATCACCGAGCCGGCGATATCCTTGGGGCACTGGGACTTCCCGCCGTGGTGGTACAGGAGGGCGGATATCACCTACCGACCCTGGGGCACCTGGTCGGTGCAACCCTTGACGGCCTCGGTGCGCGTTTCGCTAGCTGAGCCCCAGTAGGTCCCGGGATTGATCGATGGTGGCCACCTCGCGGCCCAAAGTCTTCGACAGTCCGACAAGCTTGGTCACCAGGGCGTCATTCGACGGAGCATGTACACCTTTGGAGATGTAGGCGACATCCTCAAGTCCGGTCCGAACACCGTCGGCGCCCCGCAGCAGGCCAAGTCCCAGAATCCGGTCGTGCGGGCGCCCGACACACGTCACCGTCCAGAACGCCTCGGGCGGTAGCGGGCGAAGCATGGCGTCGAGCGCTTCCGGTGATGCGTCGATGCCGCCCGGCACCCCGAAGACCAGATTCACCCGCAGTGGGCCGGGCAGTATGCCCTCGCCGTAAAGCCGGACGGCGCTGACGACGTGTCCGATATCGAACGCCTCCATCTCCAACCCGATTCCCTGGGAGTGCGCGCGGGCGATGATTTCCCGGGCGGCCGGCGGCGGAGTGATGAATGTTTCGTCGCCGAAGTTCATCGATCCGGTCTCCACGCCACACATGTCGGGCCTGGCCTGCAGGCCGCCCATCCGATCCTCGATGCTCATCGTGTTGGAACCGCCGGTCGACACATTGGTCACCGCCCGGGGTGAACCCGCTCTTATCTGATCAATGACCTCGACGAACAATTCGGGCCGGCCACTGGGTGTGCCGTCGTCCTCGCGGACGTGCAGGGCAACGATCGCGGCACCGGCCTCCACCGACCGCAGGCTCGACTCGGCGATCTCATTGGGCGTGTACGGGACATTGGGGTTGTCGTCCCGGGTGACGTCGGCGCCGGTGATTGCCGCTGTGATGACGACGGGTTTTGAGTTCCAGCTCATTGCAGCATCTCCTTGTAATCGCGGCCGGTCACGGTGTGCAGCCCGGGTTTGCAACACCCATTGCGGCGCGTAGCGCCGGTGTGCGCCGCACCAGATCGAGCGCGTATTTCCCGGTGTCAGGTGTGTATCCGCTGCCGATCAGCATGGTGACATCGTGTCCCATCCCATCGGCGGTGAGTGCGGCGGTGCTGAAATTCGTCGCCATCGAGAAGAACAAGACCGTCCCGCGTTCTTTAGTGGCAAGAATTGAGAACGGTTCGCATCGTGCGGCATTGACCACCACAACGGTCAGGTCGGCGGGTGGTGCGCCTTCATCCTGCAGCGCGGCTAGCGCGCTCACCGGGTTCTGCAGATCGGTGACGATACCGATATCGCAGAGCCCGGCATCGCGCACCCGGCTGACGGCGCTCTCGTCGACGTCGATGGCCACAACGATCGAATCGGCATCCATGGTGTCGCGCGCCGCCGCCATCGCCAGCTTGCCGGCGTGACCGCAGCCGAGCACGTAGACGACACCGGACTTTGGGGCCAGCCGCGCGGTATGCGACGCGGCGCCGTAGACGTCATAGATTTCAACGGCAGTGTTGATGTCCATATCGTCGGGCAGCAGCCCCCATGGTGCGCTGGCGCACACGTAGGCCGTGCCGGTGACCTCCACCTGTGCCGAGTCCGGCCCGACCCGGACAATTGAGTCGAGTCGCAGCGGGGTCAGCGTCAGCGAGGCCAGGGTGACCACACGGTCACCGACCTGCGGCGGGTTGGGGAACTGCGGACCGACCGCGGATACGGTGCCCAGTGCGACCCCGCCGGAATCGGTGAGCGGGTTGTGCATCTTGCCCCGCGTCGCGACGATCTCGAGGATGCGTTGACCCATCCGTGACGGGTCGGCTCCGGCCTGATCACGGATATTGCGATATGACGTGGAGTCCAGGCACAGTCGTTCCACCGCAATCTCGAACTCTTGGGACCGAACCGGTGGTGACGGGTCCAGCTGTCCGGCTGGTTGTGGCAGCGACCCGATCGGTCGAATCACGCGATCGGTTCCCAGTCCTTCGATCAACTCGGGGATATCGAATTCATCCGGGTTCACAGGCATCAGGTGAACGCCGCCAACGTGATCCCCTCGGACAACAACCGGTCACGCACGCTGCTGGCGATCTCCACCGCTCCCGGGGAATCGCCGTGAACGCAAACCGATTCGACCTCGATGGCAATCACCGAACCATCGACGGCGGTCACGCTTCCGGTCTCCACCATGGACAGGACTCGGTCGGCAATCTGCGCCGGGTTGCGGAGAACTGCACCCGCGTCGTTTCGGGGTACGAGTTGTCCATCGGGCTGATAGGCGCGGTCGGCGAAGGCCTCGGCCACCGTCTGCAGACCCAGTCGCCGCGCCTCGGTGAAGAACACCGAACTGGCCGGCCCCAGCACTGCCAGGCCGGGATCGGCAGCGTGCACTGCCTCGGCGACGGCGCGCGCCTGGTCGCGGTCGGTGACGATTGTGTTGTACAGCGCACCATGGGGTTTGACGTAACCCAGTGCCGTACCGGCGGCTCTGGCCAGTGCCTGCAGTGCGCCGATTTGATAGATCACGTCGGCGGTGAGTTCGGCCGGTTCGACATCGATCCGCCGACGGCCGAACCCGGCAAGGTCGAAGTAGCCGACCTGCGCCCCGATCCGCACTCCCCGTGCGACGGCGGCTCGACAGGTGCGCGCCAGCCCTACCGGGTTGCCGGCATGGAAACCACAGGCGAGATTGGCGCTGGTGACGATATCGAGCATGGCGTCATCGTCACCGAGTTCCCAGATCCCGAAACCCTCGGCGAGGTCGGCATTGAGATCAAGTGACGGCACTCATCAAGCCTATGCTGCCGCGGGGTCGTGGTGGCGTCGGCTGATGGCCCAGCACACCAGGTAGATGACGAACGAGATGGTGGTGACGAACACCGAAACCGGTACGCCCGGCGCCAGCGATGCCACGATGCCCCCCACAGCCGCCAACTCGGCGAACACCACCGACGCTGCGATGGTCGCGACCGGCGAGGAGAAAACCCGTGCGGCCGCGGCGGCCGGCGTGATGAGCAATGACAACACCAGCAGTGCGCCCACGATCTGCACGCCCTGCGCGGCGACGATACCGACCAGTGCGGCGAACACGATTCCCAGTGCGCGCACCGGTACGCCGCGCGCAGCGGCCACCTCGGGGTCGGCCGTGGCGAACAGTAGTGGCCGATAGCTGGCGGCCAGGGTCACCACGACAGCGACTGTCACGGCGATCAACAGCGCCAGCCCGGAGTAGCCCACGCCGACGATCTGACCGGTAAGCAGCGCGAAACTCGTTCCGGCCCGTCCCGGATAGAGGTGGATGAACAGCACTGCCATACCGAGTCCGAAGGCCATCACCACCCCGATGGCGGAATCGCGTTCCCGTGCCCGCTGCCCCAGGAATCCGAAAAGGATTGCCGCCAAGGCACTTCCGAAGAGCGCGCCCAGTCCGACATTGAGTCCGGTCAGTAGGGCGAATGCCGCACCGGTCAGCGATAGCTCGCTGGAGCCGTGTACCGCGAAGGACATCTGCCGCATCACGATGAACGGGCCGATCAATCCGGCAACGAGCGCCAGCAGCGCAGCGGCGATCAGGGCCTGCTGCACGAAGCTACGGCCGAGCAGGTCGGCGGTGATGTCGAAGGCGAACAGGTTGTGTAGCAGGTGGGTGACTTTGTCATTCATGGGTGTGACCGTGGGTGTGGCCGGAATGGTCGAAATGCTCGCCGACAACGACGTAGCGGTCGCCTACCTGGACCACCTGGATGTCGGCCTGATAAAGCTCCGACAGCGTTTCCGATGTCATCACCTCGGCAACCGTGCCGATCCGGAAGTGTCCGTTCACCAGATAGAGCACTCGGTCGATATAGGGCAACACCGGATTGACCTCGTGGGTCACGAACATCACCGCGGTACCGGCCTGGCACCGGCTGTCGATCAGCTCAGCGACTAGGCGGGCGTTGGCCGGATCGAGGTTGAGCAGCGGCTCGTCGCACAGCAGTAGTGCCGGGTCGGTGGCCAGTGCCTGGGCGATCCGCACTCGTTGCAACTCGCCACCGGACATCACCCCGACCGGCACGGACGCCAGCTTGGTTGCGTGGACTTGTGCCAGTGCTTCCTCGACCGCCGCCCGGCGGGCCATCCGGTCTGCTCGGCGCAGTGGGGCGATTCCCCAGCGGTGGCCGTCGACGCCCAACCGGACCAGGTCGCGCCCGCGCAGACTCAGCCCGCGATCGACTGCCCGATGCTGTGGAACGTAGCCGATCCGGTCGCTGCCGGCCTGGATTGGCTGTCCCTCGACCTGCGCGGTGCCGGCACTGAGCGGCAGCTGTCCGAGCAACACTTTGAGCAGCGAGGTTTTTCCCGTTCCATTCGGCCCGAGGATCGCGATGAACTCACCGGCCGACACGGTCAGATCCAGGTGATCCCAGAGCACCCGGTCACCGAAGGCCAACCGGGCATCGGTGAGAGAGACGGCGTCAGCGGCCATGCGTCACCTCAGTTCTGCCGTAACGCGGCGGCCAACCGGCTGGCCGTGTCGCGCTGCCAGGTCAGGTAGTCGCTGCCGACGGGCAGGGTCTCGGTGATTGGGACGATCGGGATTCCAGTGGTTTGGGCCGCGGCCTGAATCTGTTTGGTTACTGCGGTCGCCGTCTGTTGGTTGACCAGCACGGCGGCAACCTGACGGGCGTTGATCAGGTCGAGCATGGCGGCCACGTCGACGGGCGCCGGGTCGCTGTCCTGTTCGACCGCGCTACTGAAACCGGGTGGTGTCTTATCGGCCAGACCCGCGGCGATCAGCATGTAGTGGGCTACCGGCTCAGTGGCCACGACTGCCAGCCCGGGATACGTTGTGCGGATTGACTTCTCGATCTGCTGGACCGCGTCTGTACCCCGGCTGAAGGCCTCGGCGTTCGATGCGTACTCGCCGGCGTGAACAGGATCGGCTTGTGCCAGCTTGCCGGCGAGCGCAGTGGCCACGGACTTGGCGGTGGCGAGGTCGTAGAAGACATGTTCGTTCGCCCGCGGGGTCGAGGACTGGGCCGGTTCACCAAGTGCGGTGGCCTCGAGCAGTGAATAGGCGTCGACCGACACCGTGTCTGGGTAGCTGCCCAAGATGTCGTCGACCCACTGGTCGTAGCCGCCGCCGTTGTAGACAACCAGGGAAGCGTCGATGACGGCGGTTGCGTCGGCCGGACTGGCTTCGAAGGAGTGCGGATCAGCCACGGCACTGTTGATGATCGACGTCACCTCCGCATGGTCGCCGGCAACGGCTTGGGCGACGCTGCCCCAGACATCGGTCGAAGCGACCACACTGGGTATTTCGCGCGTGCCGACGGCCTGTTCTCCGCCGCATGCACTGATCCCCACGGTCAGGACCACTGCCGACAAGCCGATCGCGGCCGCGTTCATGTGTCGATTACCCCTTCCGGCCTGGGCGAAGCCTAGTACAAATGAAAACCGTTTCCAATAACTATAGTTACCCTGCGCTGCGCTCGGCAGTCGAATAGAAGGTCCACGCGTAACATCGGCCATCACTGAGAACCGAATGTCAGGAAGCGCGTGGTGAATGTTCGGGCGGGCGTTCGCGGTGCGTGGCGGGCCGGGACGCTGACGGCGGCACTACTGGTTGCCAGTTGCAGCAACGCTGTCGAGGTCGATCCGTATCCCGGCCGGATGATCGTCACCTATGGCGACGCCACCACGCCCGAAGCGATCCGGGGCCGCGAGTTGCTGAAGAACGCGCACGTGCTCGAAGAGCTTTCCGGTGACGTCAACTCGTCGCTAAAACTGCCCGGGGATATTGCGCTGGTGGGCGAGCAGTGCGGACAGGTGAACGCCACCTGGAATAGCACCGAACGCAGGATCAAGATCTGCTACGAACTGGTCGACCTGAGCCTGCGCATCTTCGGCAATGACGATTCCCCCAACTCCATCGCGGAGGCGGCCAACTCCACGATCGGGGTGTTCTATCACGAACTCGCTCATGCCCTCATCTCGGTTTACGACCTACCGTTCACCGGCCGAGAGGAAGACGTCGCCGACCAACTTGCTGCGTTCGTGATCCTCGAACCCGATGGTGTCCTGAAGGATTTCCCCAACCCGTCCCTGGTCGCGGAGGATTATGCGCTGATGTTCAAGCTGTGGGCTGACCAGCGCGGCAGTGTCGGCCTATCCGACTTTGCGGCAACGCATTCCGTCAACGAATCGCGGATGTACAACCTCACATGCTGGATCTACGGGTCCGACCCCGCCGTTCACGCCGACATGATTGTCGATGGACGACTGCCCGCGGACAGGGCGGCTGGCTGTCAGGCGGAGTTCGACCAATTGAGCCGGGCCTGGTCGAAACTTCTTGCGCCGTATCTCAAGTAGCGCCGCTACACCGCTATGTCGTCACCGATGAGCAATCGGACCGCGAGGTCCAGGCGCTTGCTGACATCGCTCGCTGATGCCCGCCGGGTGAGCCAGGCCAGCAGGTTGGACAGCCACACATCGGAGATCACCCGCGCGATGTGGTACTGGTCTTCGGTTGGTTCTCCGTCGCTCATGGCGCGGGCGAACATGGAATCGATGATTTTCTCGACGTGGTCGACCTCGCCAGCGGCTGAGGCATCGGCGAAGACGTAGGCGCGTGTCATGGCCTCCGTCAGCAGCGGATTGCGCTGCATCGCGCGGTTGAGCTTGCTCACCATAAAGTGCAGCCGCTGGTATGGCGTCCCGCCTGCGACGGCCGAGCGGTCGGTCTTGGCGTCGATGCGTTCGAACTCCCGGCCCAGTGCGGAGACAAGAAGGTGAACTTTCGAGGGGAAGTAGCGGTAGAGCGTCCCGACCGCGACATCAGCGCGATCGGCGACAGCGCGCATCTGGACGGCCTCGAAGCCGCCCTTGGAGGCGATCGCCAGCGTTGCGTCGAGGATGCGCTTGCGCCGCTCACGCTGAGCCTCCGAGCCCAGTTCCGATTCAGCGAGCACCGAAACCGGCATCACCTCGCGGGGCTGCGAACCGGCGTCACCAGCCGATGATC
>NZ_JAEMSG010000190.1 GCF_016462945.1 Mycolicibacterium sp.
TCTATGGCCCTAGGACGGGCGTTCTCGGTCGCGGTGCGCGGCCTCGACGGGGACATTGTGGAGATCGAAGCTGATATCAGTTCGGGTCTTCCGGGTGTGCACCTGGTCGGGCTACCTGACGCCGCTCTGCAGGAGTCTCGGGATCGAGTTCGGGCAGCGATCACCAACTGCGGCAACACCTGGCCGATGTCGCGGCTGACACTGGCACTGTCGCCGGCCACCCTGCCCAAGACCGGGTCGCTCTACGACATCGCCCTGGCCTGCTCGGTGCTCTCCGCCGGGCGCAAGAAGCCCTGGGACCGGCTGGAGAAAACGGTGCTTCTCGGCGAATTGGCCCTCGACGGCCGGATCCGCCCGGTGCGCGGCGTGCTGCCCGCGGTGCTGGCGGCCAAGCGTCAGGGCTGGCCCGCCATCGTGGTTCCGATCGGCAACCTGGCCGAGGCCAGCCTGGTGGACGGGATCGAGGTGCTCGGGGTTCGCACGCTGCGCCAGTTGCAGCAGTGGCTGGACAGCGGTGCAGGGTTGGACGACAGGGTTGCGACACCGCCCCCCGATGATCAGCCGCTTGCCGACCTCGCCGATGTGGTAGGACAGGCCCAGGCCCGTTTCGCGGTCGAGGTTGCGGCTGCCGGCGCCCACCACCTCATGTTCACCGGACCGCCCGGTGTGGGCAAAACCATGCTGGCTCAACGACTTCCGGGCCTGCTGCCGGACCTCACCGACAGCGAGGCGCTGGAGGTGACGGCCATCCACTCGGTTGCCGGTCTGCTCTCCGAAAATATGCCGCTTGTCACCCGGCCGCCGCTGATCGCACCGCACCACTCCTCCAGCGTGGCCGCACTGGTCGGCGGCGGCTCCGGCCTGGCCCGCCCGGGGGCGATCAGCCGCGCCCATCGAGGTGTGCTCTTCCTTGACGAGTGCGCCGAGATCAGGATCAGCGCGTTGGAGGCGCTGCGAACACCGTTGGAGGACGGCGAGATTCGGCTGGCTCGCCGCGACGGTGTGGTGTGTTACCCGGCCCGGTTCCAGTTGGTGCTAGCCGCTAATCCGTGTCCCTGCGCGAAGACCGATCCGCGGGACTGCATCTGCTCGTCGCTGCAGAGGCGCCGCTATCTGGGCAAGCTTTCCGGTCCACTGCTCGATCGGGTCGATCTACGAGTGCCGATGCACACCGTCCGCGCGGGGGCCTTCGCGGCTGAGGCCGCCGAGAGTAGCGGGCAGGTACGGGCACGGGTGGCTCAAGCCCGCTGTGCCGCCGCCGAACGCTGGCTTCCCTACGGGTTCACCACCAACGCGGAGGTCACCGGTGCGGTCCTGCGGCGTCGGTTCCGCCTGAGCGCGCCGGTGATGGCTCCACTGAAGGCGGCGATGGAGCGCGGGCTGATCAGCATCCGGGGCGTGGACAGATCGTTAAGAGTCGCGTGGACCCTGGCGGACTTGGCCGGTCGTACCGAACCGGATCTCAACGATGTGTCGGTGGCGTTGAGTTTTCGGCAGGCGGAGGTTACGCCGTGAACACTGGGGCCGAAACGCTGGCCTGGGCCTACCTTTCCCGGGTCGTCGAGGCGCCGTGCGCTGACTTGTCCGCTCTGGTTCGCAGCGTCGGTCCGGTGGAGGCGGCCGAGCGTATCCGGCGCGGCGAGGTCGGTGACACGCTGTCGCAGCGCACTGAGGCCAGACGCGATTCCGATTGCGCAGCAGAGGATCTGGAGATCCTCAAGCGCCGCGGTGGCCGGTTGGTCACCCGCGACGATGACGAGTGGCCGGGTCTTGCGTTCGCCTCGTTCAACGGGGCGCCGGTGCGCGATAAGCAGCAGGGCCTGGTGCCACTGGTGTTGTGGGCGATCGGGCCCCTGCGACTCGATGAAGTCGCCGAGCGTGCTGCGGCCATTGTCGGGACGCGGGCCTCGACTGCCTACGGCGAGCATGTGGCGGCGGATCTCTCGGCCGGCTTGGCCGAACACGAGGTGGCCATCGTTTCCGGCGGCGCCTACGGTATCGATGGTGCAGCCCACCGCGCAGCACTGGCCGCTGACGGTATGACGGTGGCGGTGTTGGCCGGGGGAGTCGACGTCCTCTACCCGGCCGGTCATTCCGCCCTGCTGCACCGCATCGCCGGAACCGGCCTGTTAGTCAGCGAGTACCCACCCGGTGTGCGGCCGGCGCGGCACCGATTCCTCACCCGCAACCGCCTGGTGGCCGCGCTGTCGGGGGCGACCGTGGTGGTCGAGGCCGGTATCCGCAGTGGCGCCGCGAGCACGGCGGCCTGGGCGCGTGCCCTGGGCCGGGTCGTCTGTGCGGTGCCCGGACCAATTACCTCATCAGCCTCGACCGGCTGTCACGTGCTGCTGCAAGCCGGAGCGGAACTCGTCACCCGTGCCGACGAGATCCGCGAAATCATTGGCCGTGCAGGCGAACTCGCCGATGAGCAGCCGCATCCGACCGATCCGCTGGACGCACTGAGCGACACCGAGCGTCAGGTCTACGAGGCACTACCGGGCCGGGGTACCCGTACCCCCGACGAGGTCGCCGTGGCGGCCGGCTTACCTGCCGCCGCCATTTTAGGTCCGCTGGCGATGCTGGAGATCGCCGGACTCATCGAACGTCGTGACGGGAGGTGGCGATTAGCTCGCCGGTCCGCGTAGTCCCAGCGCTGTCACGCCTGAGGCCATCAGGTACGACTGCGTCCGTGACGGTTTCGGAGCCGGACACGCCCGCGTCGCTGACTGATGGCCCGGCGCTGATCTGCGACGGTAGGAGAGTGGACGACGGGTACGCGGCGATTCTGGAGGAGTACGCCGAGCATCTGTCGCTGGAACGCGGCCGATCCGAGCACACCCGCCGGGCCTACCTGGCAGATCTACGGTCACTGTTCGCTTTCC
>NZ_JAEMSG010000002.1 GCF_016462945.1 Mycolicibacterium sp.
GTGGTCACGTTGCTCTACTTGGGCTACCTGCGCCGGCAGACCCGTATCGAAGAACAGGTCCGTCGCCGTCGCCAGCAGCGGATGGCCCGTTCTCGCCCAGAATTCGAACGGGACTCCGAATTCAGAGACACCTTCAGAGACACCTTCAGAGACCCTCAGTGGAGGGCTCCCGCGAGACGTGGGGTTGATACCGAGGAGTTCGGGTCCCGGTACCAGCGCGCCGGGGCAGCGGTACTGGATATTGACGACGAGGACCCCGTCTTCGAGCATCTTGACGAGGTCCCGTATAGCCGGCGTTATGACCTCCCGCGGGCGGCTGGTCAGTAAGGCTCACGAGCGTTCGGGCTGGTAGCCTGCTATCGATCAAGGGGCTATGGCGCAGTTGGTAGCGCGTCTCGTTCGCATCGAGAAGGTCAGGGGTTCGAATCCCCTTAGCTCCACACCCGCGTGTTTCTCGAATCTGAAGTGAGTTTTCCGAGCTTAGAGGCGTGATCCGCGATTCTGCCGGTTCCTCGGGCGCGCCCGTGCCGCCCCCGTCCGCCCGAGTCCGTTATCATTCCGTGATGTTCAAATCCGGATCGCGTGACGCGCACACGAATTTCTCGGTGCTCATCGCCACGGCCATCGTTCCGACTGCAGTGGTGTTAGCCGCCGGGGCCGGAGCCAATCCGGGCAGCGGGGTTGCCGCGCCGGCCGGCGATGATTCACTGACGTGCTGCTCGGAGATGATGGCCGCACAGCAGCCGGAGTCGCTCACCGACGCCGTACCCGAAGCCGACCCGAACGTCGCGCCGGAGGCTGTGGTAGTTCCGGAGGCCTATGTGGATCAAGGCCCTCGCTCTCTGCCGGTCGGAGTCGCTTCCGAGCACGGTCTGCAAGTCAAGACGATCTTGTTGGAACGAAATGTCAGTGCGGCGTTCCCGCAAATCCACACCATGATCGGCGTGCGGCCGGACTCCAAGCCGTGGCACCCCAACGGCCTGGCGCTCGACATCATGATCCCCAATCCTGGTAGCTCCGACGGCATCGCACTCGGCGACGCGATCCTCGCCTACGCGATGCACAACGCCGACCTGTTCGGGGTGCAGGACGTGATCTGGCGCGGGACCTACTTCACGCCGGGTGGTGGCGCCAGCGGCTACGGCTACGGCCACTTTGACCACGTGCACATCACCACCACCGGTGGCGGGTATCCGACCGGTGGCGAAGAATATTTGGCCGGTTGAAGCAGATCCCGGGCGAGCGGGTTCAGCTCTCCGATAGCACCCTCGCCGACCCCTTCACGGCGCAGCGCCGAATAACCCCGTTTCGCGCATAGTGAGGACCCTAGTCCTCGATCGGGACCGGTCCGACGTTCCAGATTTCGTCGCAGTATTCGGTGATCGGACGATCAGAGGAGAACTTCCCTGAGCGCGCGGAATTGAGGATCGACTTGCGCGTCCATGTCGGGGTGTCCCGCCAGGTGTCGCTGACCTCATCCTGGCTGCGGATGTAATCGGCGTAATCGGCCAGCACCAGGAAGTGATCATGATCGGTGAGGTTGGAGACCAGCGGTGCGAATACCGCAGTGTCACCGCCGGAGAATCGGCCGTCAGCAATCGAACCAAGAGCCGACGCCAGCTCGCCCGAGATGTAGTCGCGTGGACGGTAACCCTCTCGCTGCAGTCTCGTCACCTCTTCGACGGTCATCCCGAACAGGAAGAAGTTCTCCGGTCCCGCCTCCTCGCGCATCTCGACATTCGCGCCGTCGAGGGTGCCGATGGTCAGTGCCCCGTTCATCATGAATTTCATATTGCCAGTTCCGGACGCTTCTTTACCCGCGGTGGAGATCTGCTCGGAGAGATCGGCGGCCGGATAGATCAACTGACCGTTCTGCACATTAAAGTTCGGGATGAACGCCACCTTCATACGATCGTTGACATCCGGGTCGGCGTTGACGGTGTCCGCGACCGAGTTGATCAGCTTGATGATGAGTTTGGCCATGTAATAGCTGGGTGCGGCTTTACCTCCGAAAAGGTATGCGCGCGGAGCGATCTCGAGGTTCGGATTCTGCTTGAGGCGGTTGTAATCGGTGATGATGTGCAGCACGTTGAGGTGCTGACGCTTGTACTCGTGAATCCGCTTGACCTGGACGTCGAACAGCCAGTCCGGATCGAGTTGGACGCCGGTCTTCGCCGCGACATAGTCCGAGAGTCGGGCCTTGTTCCCCCGCTTGACGGCTCGCCACCGCTGGCCGAACGCCGGGTCGTCCGCCAGCGGCGCTAGAGCCCTCAACTTTGACAGGTCGACCATCCAGCCCTCGCCGATCGTCTCGTCGAGAAGCTTGCGCAGGCCGGGGTTGGCGAGACCCACGAAACGGCGTGGTGTCACGCCGTTGGTCTTGTTGCTGAATCGCTCCGGCCACATCTCGTAGAAGTCCTTGAGGATGGTGGTCTTGACCAGTTCGGAATGCATCGCCGCTACTCCGTTGACGGCATGGCTGCCGATGGTGGCCAGGTGCGCCATCCGGATGGATTTGGCGCCGTCCTCGCCGATGATCGACATCCGCCGCACTCGGGCGTCGTCGCCGGGAAACCGGGCCCGAACCTCGTCGATGAAATGCCGGTTGATCTCGTAGATGATTTCCAGGTGTCGTGGCAGGAACTGTTCGAACATCGACAGCGGCCAGGTCTCCAGCGCCTCGGGCAGCAGGGTGTGGTTGGTGTAGGCCATCGTCGCCACCGTGATCCGCCATGCCTCGTCCCAGCCGAGTCCGCGCTGGTCGATCAATAGCCGCATCAGTTCTGCCACGGCGATCGAGGGATGGGTGTCGTTGAGCTGGATGGCGACCCGGTCGGGAAGCTCGCGCACATCGCTGCCTGCGAGGTCTTCGATCAGGTGAAGGATGTCCTGCAGGGAGCACGACACGAAGAAATACTGCTGAAGCAGCCGCAGCTGCTTGCCGACCTCAGGTTCGTCGTTGGGGTAAAGCACCTTGGTGACCGTCTCGGCGGCCACCTCCTCCTCGACGGCGCGGTAGTAGTCGCCGGCGTTGAAAGCGTCGAGGGCGAGTTCCTCCATCGCGCGAGCACTCCACAGCGTCAGCGTGTTGCAGGTGTTCACGCCGTAACCCTGGATCGGGGTGCCGTAGTAAACACCCTTGACCGAGCGTTGCGGTACCCACCGCACCCGCTCTTCATTCCGCTCATCGCGATAGTGCTCGGTGTGGCCGCCCCACATGACGCGATAGTTCAGTTCCGGCTTGGCGATCTCCCACGGGTTTCCGGCATTCAGCCAGTTGTCGGTCGCCTCCACCTGCCAGCCGTCGTGGATCTCCTGATCGAAGATGCCGAACTCGTAGCGGATGCCGTAACCGATCGCCGGTCGCTGGAGGGTCGCAAGCGAGTCGAGGTAGCAGGCGGCCAGCCGGCCCAGGCCGCCGTTGCCCAAACCCGGCTCTTCCTCGCAGTCGAGCACCGTCTGGTAGTCCTGGCCCAATCCGGCCAGCGCCTCGCGGGCGGCGTCCTCGATCCCCAGGCTCAACAGGTTGTTGCCCAGATGGGGACCCAGGAGGAATTCCGCGGACAGATAGCAGGCCACCTTCGAGGATTGCTGCAGATACGTCTTGGTGGTCTTGAGCCAACGGTCCTGCATGCGGTCACGTACGGCCAGTGCAAGGGCGTGATAGTAGTGCTGCGGCTGCAGTAGGGCCGCAGGGCGGCCCAGCGAATAGCGCAGGTGGTCCTCGATGCCTCGGCGCAGTGCGTCGGCGCTCATCGCCGTGCGACTGTGCTCGTGATCGATAACGATTCCTTGCCCATTCTCGGGCGACGCCGTCGTTGACCTCAAGGTATGAATCACTTCGCTCATGTCTGCGCTCCCCACAATGTTTTCGTCATGTGGCGCGAGTATCACACCGGCGGGTGCTGGCTGCCCCCGGTTCAGGCAACAGAGCGGTGAACAAAGTGCGGCATCAACCCGAACTGCTCATGGTCCGCCGCCTACCGGGTGGTGGTAGTGCCCGGCCGTCGCAGGCCGGGTCAGTTCGGGATCCATCAGGGGAATGCTCCAGTCCGGCAGTCCCAATCGGGGAGCAAGCGGGCCGAGGAGGCTGTCGCGGTGCGCCGCGGTCATCCCGTGGACCTGCAGGGCAGTTCCGTGACCGGACGTGATGTCGGCAATGCTGTAGAGGGATTCCGAACCGTTATCGAAGTAGTGCTCGTGGTCGGTCCAGGATCCCAAGGTCCACCCCCTGACCTCGGCCTTGAACCTCGTCGATCCGAAGCCATCGGCCGCGGGGTCGGCGCCCAAGCCGATCGGCTCGGGGGCAAGCCCGAGGCCGGGCACCGCGATCGGTAGCCCCGCCAGATTGGTAATGGGATCGGTCGACGAAGCACCGACGTAGACGTGACCGGCTCCGCGCAGATGAAAATCTGATGCCGTCCGGGCCAGGTCGGTTCCGGGCGACCCGACGAGAACGACATCGTCGGCGTCCATTCCGTACCCTGCGGCGGCATCCGCGACGGTTGTGGAGCCATAGGAATGACCGATCACCGTTACATGCGACGGGCCGCGATGAGTCACTGTGAGGGCGTTGACGTCCGCGGCCAGCACCGCGCCGCCTCGGCGGGCGAGCGTGGTCTGGGCCACCCGTGGATCCACGATGGCATCGGGTGTGTCGTAGCCCATCCACGCCAGCACTGAGACACCTTGACTACGACCAGTCGCAGCCAGGGTTTCGGCGTAGAGGTTGGCGGCGTCGTCATTGTCGGCGAGCCATCCGTTCGCGACGCTGTTACCGGTGCCCGGAACCAGCACCGCGGTGTGGTCGGCGCTATCCGGGTCGCCGATCGCGATAGCGGCCCGTCCCTGTCCGCCGAATTCCAGGGGCTTGTAGAGGAAAAGAAGGACCTCGGCCCCGGTCTGGGACCGGTTGTAGTCGAGTCCGCGCTTAACGCCGTCCGCATTGACGTAGCGCATGATATCCGTCATGGTCAGGCCGAATCGCGATGGCTCCAAAATGATTTCGCCGACCGGCACGTCGTAGGCAGATACGACGCGGTCGATCCTATCGAGGTCGTTGGTCATTACGGCGATGTTCGCGACACTGCGATCCGCTACCGGTAACCCGTCGCAGTTACCCAGTTCATCTGAATTCTTCTCCAGCAGTATGTCTTTGGCATCCTGGCTCAGTGAGTCCCACCAAGCCCTGCGGTACTCGGGGCTGGTCGGTACTGACGGAGCTCGCGGTATCGGGAACCGGTTGCCTGCAGCGGAGATTGCCTGCGCGAGTTCGGCGTCGACGGCGTTGGCTTCGGCGACTATTGCGTCGAGTCGGGACAGGATCGGATCGGCGTCGGCGGCGAACTGCGCGGAGTTGCCGCGGTATCCGGTGTCTGGAACCACTGTGCCGGTGATGCGGTCGACAATAAGATTGGCGGCGTGGGCGTCATCGTCGAGGTTGCGCAGTCGCGACTTCAGTCGATCGATATCCTCGGCGGTCTTGTCGGTGGCGCGAGCCACCACGCGGGCCTCTTCGGCGTGGTCATTCAGGGCTAGCCGGATCATGGCGATGGCCTCGTAGGCGGCACTGGCGGCAAGCCCGCTCCACCATGACATCGACGGTAGTTGCGCAAGCGCTACCGACACCGCCTCCGCCGACTCCGCGCGAGCGGTCGCGGCCTCCGACACCGCCCTCACTTGGTCGGGATCCCAACGGTCGATATCGGCTGGACCCAGGGTCACCGTGAATCACCGGCGCGGGGCACCTGAGCGGCTGCCTGCGCGTTGTGTCGCTCGATCTCGGCGAAGTTCATCCCGCTGAGTCGCAGAGCCTCGCCGTGCTCGTAGACTCCGGTGCACAGAGCCGTCGTTGTTGCAGACCACGCCGCAGCCCTGCCGGACATCGCATCCGCGGACCGGCCGACCCAGCCGAAAAGCGCGGCGTCGACTATCGCTTCGGTCCGGTGACAGCTGTCGAAGAGGTCCTGGGAGTGCGCCTCGGTCTGGGCTCCGGCGGCGATCAACAACTCTGGTGCGATATTGACGGGTTCTGACACCCATAGACCTCCAGCGGTCGCGGCAAACAGGTGACGGTGAAAGCTACCCGTTTCTGGCGGCGCCGCAAGTCATCCGTATTGACCCCTGAGCGTAAGTCGCCGAATATCGACCGTGCACGGAGCGCGGGCGAGCGGTCAACGGGCGGCTGAGCAGGCTTGCGACTGGACGGCCACCGTCTGCGTCCGTGCCAGACTGATCACATGCTTCGCGGTATCGCCAGAATGACCATCGCTGCACCGCGACGGGTCATCGTTATCGCGGTGCTGCTGATGGTGGGCATCGGGGCCTTCGGAATACCGGTGGCACAAAAGCTCTCCCCCAGCGGATTCCAGGATCCGAACGCCGAATCGTCCCGGGTAGAGAAACTTCTCGCCGAGAAATTCGGTCAGGGTGATGTTCCACTCGTCATCGTCATCACCGCGCCTGACCGATTCGACAGCCCCCAGGCGCGCGCAGTGGCCGGTGACGCCATCGACCGACTCACCCGGTCCGGTCATGTCGCGTCCATCACATCGGCATGGACTGCGCCCCCTCCGGCCGCATCAGCTCTGGTCTCCACCGACAAGCGGTCCGGACTTATCGTGACGGGGATCGTCGGCGCTGAGGGCCCGCAACAGGTTTATGCCAGAGAACTTACTAACGCGATAGTCGGAGACCGCGATGGCATTGTGGTGCGGGCGGGTGGTGCCGCGATGGTGAACCTCCAGGTCACCGAGCAGTCGAAGCGGGACCTGCTGCTGCTGGAGGCGATCGTTGTTCCGCTCAGTTTTCTCGTGCTGATTTGGGTATTCGGGGGCGTCTTGGCTGCGGCTCTGCCGATCGGTGTCGGGGTGATGGCGATCCTGGGATCGCTCGCTGTTTTGCGCACCATCACTTTCTTCGCCGAGGTGTCGATTTTCGCTCTGAACCTGACCACCGCAATGGGTTTGGCGTTGGCCATTGACTACACGCTGCTGATGATCAGTCGTTACCGCGATGAGCTTGCCGCCGGTGCCGATCGCGAGGATGCCGTTGTCGCCACCATGGCTACGGCCGGCCGAACTGTCTTGTTCTCGGCGGTGATCGTCGCGCTGTCGATGGCGGTGATGGTGATCTTCCCGATGAACTTCCTGCGCTCGTTCGGCTATGCGGGCGTAGCGACGGTTGCGTTTGCCGCACTGTCGGCAATCCTCATCACGCCCGCGGCCATCGTGGCGCTCGGGGATCGGCTGGACAGTCTGGATGTGCGGCGCGCGTTGCGCCGCATACGGCTCCGGCCGATGCCCACCCCGCTGCCGGTCGAGCAGCAGTTCTGGTATCGCTCGGCAAAATTCGTCATGCGTCACGCGATACCAATCGGTTTGGCCGTCGTGGTGCTATTGGGTGTTCTTGGCGCTCCGTTCTTGGGAGTGCGTCCCGGGTTCCCTGACGATCGGGTGTTGCCGAAATCGGCGTCAGCGCATCAGGTCGGTGATCTGCTGCGATCAGACTTCGCGATTGATTCAGACTCCGAAGTGCCGATCGTCATCCCGGATTCCGCTGGTCTGGACCGCGCCGAGGTCGACCGCTACGCCGCCGACCTGTCCCGCATCCCCGACGTGAACTCGGTATCGGCGCCGAGTGGCACCTATATGGCCGGCCGGGTGACCGGTCCGCCGCTGGCGGCCACCGGGGAGGCGTCCGGTAGCACCCTGCTGACGGTCGGCAGCTCGCTGCCGCTGTTCTCGCAAGCCTCCGAAGTCCAACTCAGCCGAATGCATGCGGTACCCACCCCGGGCGGTCGAGCAGCCGAGTTCGGGGGGCTGGCGCAGACTAACCGGGACAGCGTCGACGCCATCACATCCCGGTTACCGTTGGTGCTGGGTCTGATCGCCGCGATCATGCTCGTGCTGCTGTTCCTATTGACCGGCAGCGTGGTGGTTCCGATCAAGGCGTTGATCCTCAATGTGCTCTCGCTGTCCGCGGCGTTCGGTGCGACGGTGTGGATCTTTCAGGACGGTAACCTCGGCGGCCTCGGTACCACGACGACCGGCACGCTGGTGGCCAATATGCCGGTGCTGTTGTTCTGTGTGGCCTTCGGACTGTCGATGGACTACGAGGTGTTCCTGGTCTCGCGAATTCGGGAGTTCTGGCTTGCATCCCCGAAAACATCAGCCGATAACGACGAAAGCGTGGCGTTGGGCCTGGCCCGCACTGGGCGAGTAATCACGGCCGCGGCCCTGATCATGGCGATCTCGTTCGCTGCGCTGATCGCAGCACAGGTGGCGGTGATGCGATTGTTCGGACTGGGCCTGACCCTGGCGGTGCTTGTCGACGCCACCCTGGTTCGGGTTGTTCTGGTACCCGCGTTCATGCACGTGATGGGTAAGTGGAACTGGTGGGCCCCCCAACCGTTGGTGAGACTGCACGGCCTGCTGGGGATCAGCGAGGACGGCGGCGGCGGCGGGCGGCACCGGATGGACAGGGTCACTCGCTGACGAAACCGGTTCCCTTGCAAGGACTCCTAGCCGAGGTAGTCCGATTCGAGGACCAGATCGGGGATCAGTGGTAGGTACTCGACATGAGTCCGATGCTCAACTGTGCGGAAGTTTGTGCCCTGGTGCTCACGCATGTAGGCGCGGTACTCCGGAGCGCCGGGGAAACCGACGTTATCTGCCAGGACAATTGCCCCAGGTTTCAACCAGCCACGCTTGACGATGGCTAATAGATCGGTCAGGTATGCGTTCTTCTCGTGATCGATGAACAGGAAGCCGATCCCACCGGAGGTGCATCCGTGGTCAGCCTGCAATCTGTCCAGGGTGACTCCGTCATCGCCGATAGTCCCGACTACGCAGGTGATTCGATCAGCAACACCTGCATGACTCCAGATGGCTTGTGCAACAACGGCATTGGCGGCGGACAGCTCAACTGAAAGTATCTGAGCCGAGGGTGCGGCAGCCGCGATCCGCAACGCGCCGTACCCGCAGTAGGTGCCCAACTCCAGAGCCAGTCGGGGATTCGCTCGCCGGACCGCGGCATCGAGCAGTTTCCCCTTCTCGTCGCCGACGCTGACCAGAAATGACTTGTCGTAGGAGTACTGATCCATTTTCGCGAGTACATCCTCGATATCGCCCTTGCGGGCGTGAGCAACCACGTAATCAGCAGCGGCAGTCTCCCGGCCGTCACCCAACTGGCCCGTTCTGGTGAAATTTCGGACACCGATGCCTGCGCGCAAGACGGACCATCGAAGCATCGACAAACGCCTTCGCAGTTTCATGTTGGATACGCTACGTGAGGTAGCGGCAGTAAACCGTTATCGAAAGGGGAGCCTCGGTGGAAACGCTGTCACCAGGTGACGATGTCCGTCGAAGGCGCGGGCGCGTATCGCTGGCGCTGTGCTACGGCGTCATCTGCCATGTTTCCTTCGCACTGGGGGTGCTGACGATGATGGCGGCGATGTTCTTCGGCATGAGTCGATCGTTGGGTACCGTGCCGGCGCCGTGGAGCTGGGTTGCCAATGTCGCGCTGCTGGTCCAGTTCCCGCTCGTGCACTCCCTGCTGTTGACCAACCGGGGCAGGGGGCTGCTCGCGCGCTTGGCGCCAATGGGTGCGGGAAGCACCCTGTCGACGACGAGTTACGTCACCATCGCCGCACTGCAGATCTTCGCCCTCTTCGCATTCTGGACGCCATCGTCAACCCTGTGGTGGCAGGCCAGAGGGCCAGCACTGGTGGTCATGGTCGCGCTCTACGTGGCTTCCTGGGCGTTGCTCGGAAAGTCCATGGCCGACGCCGGGCTGTCCGTGCAGACCGGCAGTCTGGGGTGGTTCGCGTTGCTTCGCGGCCGCAAGCCGGTCTATCCGCCGATGCCGGTGACGGGCCTGTTCCGGCTGACCCGCCAACCGATCTACGTTTCTTTCGCGTTGACCCTGTGGACCGTCCCCACGTGGACACCCGACCAACTTGTGGTAGCAATCACGTTTACGGCCTACTGCCTGATCGCGCCACTGTTCAAAGAGGCCCGTTACCGGCGGATCTATGGCCGGACCTTTGATGATTACGCCCAAACCGTCCGATACTGGTTTCCCTGGCCACGACTACCGAGGTGAGTGTCCGGCGTCGGACCCCGGCGTCAGCCATCCGTAAGGGTCGGCCCCGTGGAATACGGGCATACTGGGAGTATGTCCAGCAAACCCACGTCCAGTGCGGCTCGTCCGGTCAGCGTGATCGCGGGGGTGCAGGGCGCACTGCCCCCGAACCGCTACAGCCAGGATGAGATCACCGAGGCGTTCCTGAAATTCCCGGCTTTCGCCGGCCACGACAAAATCGTGCGCAGTCTTCACCGCTCCGCCAAGGTCGGCCACCGCCACCTGGTGCTGCCGATTGAGGCTTATCCCGGCCTGCAGGATTTCAGCAAAGCCAACGATCTCTACATCGAGCATGCGGTGGACCTCGCCTGCGCGGCACTGACTGCCGCACTCGACGAGGCCGGATTGCGCCCCGAGGACGTGGACATGGTCATGTCGACGACGGTGACCGGGATCATGGTGCCGTCGCTGGAGGCCCGGGTGGCCACCCGGCTCGGACTGCGGCCCGATGTGCGGCGGGTGCCGATGTTCGGACTCGGCTGCGTGGCCGGTGCGGCCGGCGTGGCCCGACTGCATGACTATCTGCGCGGAGCGCCCGATGACGTCGCGGTGCTGCTGTCGGTGGAGTTGTGCTCGCTGACCTTCCCGGCATTGACGCCGGAGATCGCCGGTCTTGTCGGCGGCGCGCTGTTCGGCGACGGGGCCGCAGCGGTCGTCGCGGTCGGCGAACGTCGTGCCCGCGAGATCGGTGCGGTCGGACCTGACATCATCGACTCCCGCAGTCACCTGTATCCGAACTCGATGCGCACCATGGGCTGGGATATCGGGTCGACCGGCTTTCAGTTGGTGCTGTCTCCCGATGTGCCCGAGGTCGTAAGCCGGTACCTGCGTGATGACGTCACCGGATTCCTCGGCGCGCACGATCTCACCGTTGACGACATCGGAACCTGGGTGAGCCACCCCGGTGGCCCCAAGGTGATCGAGGCGATTGAGGAGAGCCTCGACCTGCCGGACGGCGCTCTTGAACTCACCTGGCGATCCCTGGCCGACGTCGGCAACCTGTCATCGTCCTCGGTACTGCATGTGCTCCGGGACACCAAAGCCAAACACCCGATGAGCGGCCCCTCAGTGATGATGGCGATGGGACCCGGCTTCTGTTCGGAGCTGGTTCTGCTGCAATGGCATTGATGGTTCACATTTCATGATGTGGTATGTGCTGTTGATCGTCGCAGTCGCCTGCGAGCGGGTGGCTGAACTTGTCGTCTCCAAGCGCAACCTGGCGTGGAGCCGCACCCAGGGTGGCGTCGAGTTCGGCGCCGCCCACTATCCGGCGATGGTTATCCTGCACACCGGATTACTGGTCGGCTGCCTAGCCGAGGTGATCTGGTTGGATCGGCCGTTCCTGCCATCGCTGGGCTGGCCGATGCTGGCGATAGTGGTTGTGGCGCAAGCACTTCGCTGGTGGTGCATCACGACGCTTGGGCAACAGTGGAACACCCGGGTCGTGGTGATTCCCGGTGCCTCGCGGGTCTCCGGCGGGCCGTACCGACTGCTGTCGCACCCCAACTATGTCGCCGTGATCGCCGAGGGCGTCGCGCTACCCCTGGTCCACACCGCGTGGATCACCGCACTGGTTTTCACCGTGCTCAACGGCGTCCTACTCGCCACCCGCATCACCACAGAGAACACAGCACTGGCGAGTTTGACGTGATCGATCTCATCGTCGCCGGCGGCGGCCCCGGCGGGCTGGCAACCGCCACCTATGCCGCCCAGGCCGGTCTGGAGGCAGTCGTCATCGAACGCAGGCCCGGCCCGATCGACAAGGCCTGTGGTGAGGGGCTGATGCCGCACACCGTGAAGCATCTGCGGAACATCGGAGTGAACCCGCACGGCAAGGCATTTCACGGCATCACCTATCTGGATTCAACCCGCCGCGTCCGCGCCGACTTCCGGTCGGGCGAGGGTTTGGGAATGCGCCGTACCGCTCTTTCCGAGGCCCTCCACGATGCGGCCTCCGCGGCTGGGGTGCGGATACTTCACGCCGACATCGGCGCGGTGAGCCAGGATGCGTCGTCTGTTCGATGCGGAGAACTGCGGGCGCGTTACCTGGCCGCGGCCGACGGTCTGCACTCGCCGATCCGGCGCTCCCTCGGACTGGACCTGCCAAGCCGCGGCCGGCGCCGCTGGGGGATCCGGCGTCACTTCCAAATCGCCCCGTGGAGTGACACCGTCGAGGTCTACTGGGCGCATGACACCGAGGCGTATGTGACACCTGTGGCAGAGGACAGTGTGGGTGTAGCAGTACTAACCTCCCGGCAGGGCAAATTCGACGACCAGCTGAGGGCTTTCCCCGCTCTGGCGGCACGACTGGGTTCGGCTCCGCATGGCTCCGATCGGGCTGCAGGCCCGCTGCGGCAACGCGTGAAGAGTCGTTCGGCCGGGCGGGTGATGCTCGTCGGTGATGCGGCAGGCTATGTGGACGCGCTGACCGGCGAGGGTCTGGGTATCGCCTTTGGTGGTGCGGAGTTGCTGGTCAAAGCAGTGCTGGCCGACAACCCTGGCGACTATGACCACGAGTGGCGCACAATGTCGCGCCGCTACCGGGCGCTGACCGCCGGATTACTGCAGGCCAGTGGCTGCTCGCCGGTACGGTCGTTGATCGTGCCGGTTGCTAGTGCGTTACCGAAAGCCTTCAGCGGAATAGTCAATCTTCTGGCCTACTAGTCGCCATGGCTAGGACCATGCGATGACGGCGGATCACGGTGAACGCGGTCTGGCGTCGGCGTTGGGGGAGAGCGCTGAACTGGTGAGCCTGCGCACCGAGGGTTTGGCCGATATGGAGTTGTTCGAAGGCTGTTCGGCTGAGCAATTGCATGCCGTGGCCGAGCGGCTGCGGCCGCTGCGCGCGGCCCCCGGACAGGTGCTGATGCGCCAGGGCGAGCAAGCCGTGTCATTCATCCTGATCCACTCCGGCCGGGCCGAGATCCGTCATACCGGCGAGGATGACGCCGTCGTACTCGATGAGGTCTCCGCCGGAGTGATCGTCGGCGAGATCGCGCTGTTGCGAGATAAACCCCGCACCGCCACCGTGACCGCCACCGAACCGCTGTCCGGCTATATCGGTGACGAGAAGGCGTTCGCCGCGATGGCTGACCTTCCCGGCGTCAGTGAGCGGCTGCTCCGGACCGCCCGCCAGCGACTTGCGGCATTCGTGACGCCCATTCCGGTACTACTCAAGGATGGCACCGAGTTGATGCTGCGGCCGGTTCTGCCCGGCGACAGCGAACGCTCCGACCATCCGTCGGTGGAATTCTCCAGCGAGACCCTCTATCGCCGTTTCATGTCCGCCCGCGCACCGAGTCCGGCGTTGATGGACTACCTGTTTCAGGTCGACTATGTGGACCATTTCGTCTGGGTCCTGGTCGACGGCGTGGACGGTCCGGTTGTCGCCGATGTTCGATTCGTCCGTGATGTCAACGATGCGAGTGTGGCCGAGATCGCGTTCATCGTCGCCGATGATTACCAGGGCCGCGGAATCGGCGGGTTGCTTATGGACGCGCTCACCATCGCCGCACAGAGCGGCGGAGTCCGGCGGTTCACCGCGCGACTGCTGGCCGACAATCTTCGGATGCGGGCCATCCTGGACCGGTTCGGCGCCGAATGGCTGCATGACGAGCCCGGCGTGGTGACAACCGAATTTGACGTGCCGAGTCTCGACGAACTGAGTATCGACTCAACGACCGCAGCCGAGATCCTGGCTGTCACAAGGCAAGTCGTACGCGCGGTCGGCTAGGCCGATCATCCGGCGGCGTCAGACCGTGATCTTGGTCTCCGCATTGATCACCGTGGCGGCGTCGCGGATGACCTGGCCCTGGTCCTGCGGGGCATCGGCATTGAGTTGCAGCACAAAGACCGCGCCATCCTTACCCGGAATGACGATCGTCGCCTGAGCGATGTACCGGCGTTCCTCGCCCCTGAGGTAGGAAGCCTGGAACTTGACCCCGTCGAAACCGCTCAGCGTGGTCTTCTGCACATCACCGTCCTGCTCATAGCCCGGCAGATTCTGCAGCAGGCCCGGTGCGTACTCGAGGATCTTCGCCGGGTCGACGTCACCGGTGAGCTTGGAGATGATTGCCAGCACGAACGGCGGATCGGCAGGATTCGCGGCCTTCTGGTAGACGATCGCGCCGTAGGCCCATTCCGGAGTTTTCGAGCCGGCCAACTCCCAATCGGGAGGCGTCGCGAAGTCGAAGACCGGAGCCCCGGGCTCATCCTTCTTGAACGGCGTCTCGACGATCTTGTTGTCGTTGACGTAGTCGGCGATGGTCTTGTGGGGCCCGGTGGGCATATCGGGTATCGCCAGGGTCGAGCTGGCCGAGGATGCGCCGGATGCAACGGCACTGGATGCGGCCGAACTCGCATCGGACTTGGTTTCGGTCTTGGTGGCGCTGCAACCGGCCAGCGTGACAGTCAAGGTCACGGCGCACAGCCCCACAGTGGTGACCACCGACATCTTCTTCATCGAGGCAGTTCTCCCTACGTCCCGTGGTCGCATCACCGCTGACCGCTTCAAATATGCAGCTTAATGCCCACCCGCGGGGAAATCGAACGTAACCTCCACAGCTGGTCCTACCGGCTGGGCCCCGGCCGCGGCCGGTACGTTGAAGATGTGCGAAAAACGCTCGTCGCTACTGGTCTGGCCACCGCGGCAGCAGCCGCCGCGGGGAGCGCGGTGAGCCGCGATGGCGTGGGCAACTGGTACTCCACCATCCGCAAGCCCAGCTTCGTTCCGCCGAATGCCGTATTTCCGATCGCCTGGACTGCGCTGTTCACCGATATCGCGGTTACCTCGGCGGCGGCGATCAACCGGTTCCGGGACGGCGGCGATGACGCTAAAGCACGGGCCTACGCAGGCGCACTCGGCGTCAACCTCGTCCTCAACGCCGGCTGGAGTTGGATTTTCTTCAACAGGCACAAGCTGGGCTTGTCGATGGTCGCCGCCGCGGCACTGACGGCCAGCAGCGCCGACCTGGTCCGACGCGCCGCCGATGCCGATCCGAAACTGGGGGCCGCGCTGACGCCGTATCCGCTGTGGTGCGGATTCGCCACGGTGATGTCAGCCGGGATCTGGCGACTCAACCGCGAGAGCTAGAACGCCGTCTCCTGCGGGACGAACCGGTCGGTAGCCTCTGGGCACTCGGCTGCGGCCGTGGTATCAAAGCGGCGTGCGATGGCGTGCGGTGGGTGTGGCGGCATCGGTCTGCCTGGGTGCCTGCGGATCTCCGCCGAGCCCGTCGCCGCCGAGTGGTGCGGCCGAACCCCGGGCGGTGAATGTCACCAACGTCATCAGGGTTCGGTCGGCGCTGCCGCAGGGCTACGAGGTCGCCGACGTGTCCGGTCCGGTGAGTGCGGCCTCGCTGTGGGGATTCGGGGCCGGCTGGACTGCTGATCCGCCGCAGTGCGCAATCCTGGCCGACCCCGCTCCGTCTGACCGCAGTGCCCGCGGCCTCTCGGCGTCGGGGTCGGGCGGAACGATCTTTGTTGTGGTGAGCGCGACCCCGGATAGCAAGCCGGGTGCAGACCTTGTGAATCAATGCAGCGGCTGGACAATGGCTTTCGGTCACACCAATGCCGAGGTCTCCCGAACCGACGCCCCCGTGATCGAGGGTACGGAGACCGTCGCTTGGGAGGCGATGACACGAACCATTGTGGAATCCGGCACTGAGACCAATGCCCGGGCCACGACAGCGCTGGCCTATCTTGACCGCCACGTCGCGTACGTCACCCTGATCACCGACCCCGGGTCCCCGCACCCGCCGCTGGATCGGGGGTTCGTCGCGGAGCTGCTTGCCACCACCGTGGCGGCGTTGCGGGGTTGAGCGGTCGAGTGTGGGTAAGTTGGCGACGATGGGTACGCGCGGAGTCGTCATGGTGGTGCTGTCTGCCGGCCTTGTGGCCGGCTGCGGTGCTGATCGGCCGGCTGCTACTGATATCGCCAAGATCTCCGAGGTTAAGGCAAGTTTCGGGCCGCAGTTCAAAGTCACCGAGGTGGCCCCGACCGGGATTGACCCCAAAGTGTTGAGTGGTCAGAAACTTCCCGATGGATTGAAGTTCGAGCCCGCCGAGTGTGTCCAGTTCGCCACCGGGCAACTGGTGCCTGCCGGCACCGAGGGCAATATGGCGGCGGTGTCGGCCGAAGGCGAGGGCAACCGGTTTGTCGTCATCGCCGTCCAGACCAATGAGGCGGTCCCGGTGGTCGAACCCGGATCCGATTGCCGCAAGGTCGCTTTCGCCGGCGGTACGGTGAGCGGCACAGTCGAGGCCGTCGAGGTGCCGAGTATCGACGGGACCAAAACGATCGGCGTGCACCGTGTGGTGCAGACGGTGATCGACGGCAAATCCCGCACCGGCGAGGTCTATAACTACTCCGCTCACTTCGGTGCCTACCAGGTGATCGTCTCGGCCAATCCGCTTGTGCTACCGGATAAACCGGTGGCCCCGGTCAACACCCAACGCGCCCGAGATCTGCTGATTGCCGGCGTCAACGCCATCCGACGCTGAACACTCGAGATCGACAGCCGGGCTGTGGTCGGTTGCCTTGGGCAACCCTCACGCAGATTTCGCGAGGGCCAGCCCGCCCCTGCGGCGGAATGCCTCATGTATGCGCCGCAGGATGAAAGCCCGGCTGTGTTCGGAGACCACTCGAATTACCAGCCAGTCGCATTGGGCAAGCATCTCAAGGCGACCAATGTCTTTCACGAACTGACTCCTGTCGTAGCGGTGCTGATCACCGTCGTACTCGACGCCGATCCTCAGCTCCTCCCAACCCATATCGACGAACGCGGTGAGGTATCCGTCGGAGACCCTGATCTGCGTTGTCGGCCGCGGAAAGCCGGCGTCGATCACAAGCATGCGAAGCCACGACTCGCGTGGAGACTGCGCACCCGCATCAAGCAGGGGTGCGATGCTCCGGGCTTTCCGGACGCCTCGCGCGCCCGGGTAGCGGCGAGCAAGGGAGAGCACATCTTTGGCCTCGACGCCGGTCGCCGCCGCGAGGCCGTCGAGGTGTGCGACCGCCTCAACCCGGTTCAGGTGGCGAGCAAGATCGAGTGCAGTTCGGGGTGGTGTACTCACGGCGAAGTCGCGAACTCGGGTGATCTCGTCTGCATCGATGCGCTCATCGCGCACGATGACACCATCCCTGGCGCGGCGACTGCGCCCGATTAGTTCGATTGATGTGCGTCCTATCCAGGGAACGCCATGCAGCGCCGCGGCGGCTCGGCCCGTGACGATGCCATCTGTCACCCAGAGGGTGGCCGCTTGAGTGTCCACCTCAAGGGTTCGCTCAGTTCCCTTCTCGATGTAAACATCGGGGTGGATTGCGGTGTATTTCCATCGCAGCTGGCCCCGGGTGATGCTGCCGCTTCTTAGCGCCTCGCTTCCGATGAAAGACATACCCCGCATAGTGCGTCGGGACCCCGATGCCCCGCCCCTCACTGTGTCGAGATCGCCGTCAGGGCTGTGCATAAACGGGAATTGCAACCCTGGTGTCGATCTCGGACGTCACCGCCAGCTGGGCAACCACATCTGCATGTGCCAGGTGGACTGCGAAATCGGAATCCCGGTCAGGATCGGAAACATCCAGGCGAAGTTCGTGATCACCAGCGCCAGGTAGCAACTGACGGCGAGCATGCCCAGGGTTCTGCGTTCGGCATTGCGGGTGGGCTTGAACAGGATGTCGCCGAGAATCAGAGCGACCATCATGACCAGGAATGGTGCCATCGGCACCGCGTAGAAGAAATACATCTGGCGGTCGATGGCGGCGAACCACGGTAACCAGCCTGCGCAATATCCCACCAGCGCAACCCCGTACCGCCAGTCGCGGCGAATGAATGCACGCCATGCGGCATACAGCAACACCGGGACCGCAAGCCACCACAGTGACGGGGTGCCGACGAGCATGACGGCCTTGACACACGACGCCGGGCCGCAGCCTGGCACATCGGAATCGTCGATGGCATACAGCACCGGCCGCAGCGACATCGGCCACGTCCACGGCTTGGACTCCCACGGATGGTGATTTCCCATCGAGTTCGTCAGCGTGGAATGGAAGTGATAGGCCTTGTAGGTGTAATGCCACAGTGAGCGGATGGCGTCGGGCGGTTGAAACCACTGCCGCGGGCCGATCGACTGCCCCACCTCGTGACGATTGATTGCCGTCTCGGATGCGAACCAGGGCGCATACGCCAACAGGTACACCACCGCCGGAATGATCCCGAAAACCGAGGCGGCCGGGCCGAGATCGCGTCGCAGCACTCCCGTCCACGGCCGAGGCACCCGGTAGGCGTGGCGGGCTGCGACATCAAAAGCCAGTGACATCAGGCCGAAGAACAACACGAAGTACAGGCCCGACCATTTCGTCGCGCAGGCCAGCCCGAGCAGCACTCCTGCGCCGAAACGCCACCACCTCACGCCAAGCCTTGGGCCCCAGGGGGTTTCGGTGATCCGGCCCTGAAGAAATGCGGTGTGCATCCGTCCGCGGATCTGATCCCGGTCGACCATGAGCGCTCCAAAGGCCGCCACCACGAAGACGGTCATAAAGTTATCGAGGAGTGCGGTCCGGGAGGCGACGAAGCTGACCCCGTCGCAGACAGCGAGCAGCCCCGCAATCGCGCCGATCAGTGTGGAACGGCTTATCCGCCGGATGATACGGACCACCAGCGCCACCAGAATTACACCGAAGACAGCGCTGGTGAACCGCCAACCCAGACCGGTATAGCCGAACAGCGCCTCGCCAATCGCGATCAGGTGTTTACCCACCGGAGGATGAACCACCAGGCCGAATCCAGGGTTGTCCTCCACACCGTAGTTGTGCAGCAGTTGCCATGCCTGCGGCGCGTAGTGCTTCTCATCGAAGATCGGTGTGCCCGCGTCAGTGGGTGAGCCCAGGTTCATCAAGCGCGTCACTGCGCCGATTGCGGTCACGACAGCCGTCGCCGCCCAGCCCTCCAGACGGTCGGTCGGCCCGAAGTCGGCGACGGGTTCGATGGGTCCGGGGCTGACGAGATCGGCCACCGGATCGGCGGCACGGAGTTCATCGGCCGGGGCGGTCACGTCTGCGATCGTAGGGTGTGGGGGTGATGCCCGGTCGCCTGCTGCTCGGTGCCACCCCGCTGGGGCAGGCAGGCGACGCGTCGAAACGCCTGATCGACGCGCTGCACGCGGCTGACGTGGTGGCCGCCGAGGACACCCGCCGGGTGCGCACCTTGGCCAAGGCGCTGGATGTCGAGATCACCGGCCGGGTGGTCAGTCTGTTCGACCAGAACGAGGCGGCTCGAGTGCCCGGCCTGCTGGCCGATATCGCCGCGGGCGCCACGGTGCTGGTCGTCAGCGACGCCGGCATGCCGCTGATCAACGATCCGGGCTACCGGCTGGTGACGGCGTGCGTGGCGGCAGGGTTGACGGTGTCGTGTATTCCCGGACCGTCGGCGGTGACCACCGCGCTGGCCGTGTCCGGTCTGCCGTCGGACCGGTTCTGCTTCGAGGGTTTCGGTCCGCGTAAGAAGGCGGCCCGGCGGGCGTGGCTGGCCACCTTTGCCGCCGAGGCACGCACGGTGGTGTTCTTCGAATCACCGAGACGACTCGCTGACTGCCTGCGCGACGCCGTCGACGAATTAGGCGCCGAACGCCGTGCGGTGGTGTGCCGGGAGTTGACCAAGGTTCACGAGGAGATCAGGCGCGGCACGCTCGGTGAGCTCGCGGAGTGGTCGGCTGACGGGGTGCTTGGCGAGATCACCGTGGTGCTGGGCGGCGCGACTCCGGTCACCGATCCCGAGTCCCTCGTCGCCGAAGTCGGTGTGCTTATTGCCGGCGGGATGCGGGTGAAAGATGCCTGCGCCCGGGTGGTCGATGCGCATGCGGGCGCCCCATCGCGACGGGAACTTTACGACGCGGTCCTGCGCGCTCGTGGGTCTTGAACCACGATCGGTGCTGCTTTGTGTAGGCACTCCTGCCATTCGGCATCCGCGGCCGAGTCGGCGGTGATGCCGCCACCGACACCGAGTACGGCTCCGCCGCGCGCGTCGAACTCCACGGTGCGGATCGCCACATTCAGTTCGCAGCCCGCCACCGGAGACGCCAGGCCCACCGTTCCGCAGTAAACTCCGCGCCGGTGTGGTTCCCACTGCGAAAGAAGTTGTCGCGCGCGGGTTTTGGGTGTGCCGGTAACCGATGCCGGCGGGAAGGCGGCGTTGAGCAACGCTGAGTTCGGCAGATCAGTCGGCACCTGTGCCGACACTGTCGAGACCAGATGCCACACTCCGGGTGCCGGGTACACGGCCAGCAGTTCGGTGACGGTCACCGAGCCCGTCACAGCCACCCGCCCGAGGTCGTTACGCACCAGGTCGACGATCATGATGTTCTCCGCGACATCCTTGGCTGAAGCGAGTAACTGGCCCGGTTCGGCGTGCCAGGGAAGCGTTCCCTTGATGGGGCTGGAGCGCACCTCGGTGCCGACCCGGCGCAGAAACAGTTCCGGCGACAGCGAGGCCACCGCACCCCACTCGCCAGCCAGATAGGCCCCTCGAGCCGGGCCGGTTCGTGACACCGCATCGGCGAAGAAATCCAACGGCGAGCCGACGACCGTGCCAGCGAACTGGGTGCAGACACATGCCTGGTAGACCTCGCCGGCGCGAATTGCCTCAAGGCAGGACAACACGCCGGCCCGGTGCTGCTCGACATCCGGTTGCTGCCAGGTGATCTCGCAGGGTTGACGAACCGGGGGTACCGCGAGTGCGGCTGACAACCAGTCCGCACGTGTTTCGCCGGAAAGGCTTTCGAACCACCAGCAGCCGGTCCGGTCCAGGCGAAGCACGCAATCGGTCCATCCGCCTGCCGCTTCCGGAACTCGCGGCGGAAGTCCGTCGCTACCGGGGTCGGGATAGGACAGGTAGCCGATCCACCCCCCGCCGACGGTGTCGGACTGTGCCGGTGGCGATACCCGGTGGGGCGAATCGGGGAACACCTCGGCGGGCGGGACCGGTCGCACCGCCACGCTGGGCGCGATCACCGCGGAGGAGCCGAACCATTCGCCGACCAGCGCGGCCGGCGGTGGTAATCCGCGACTGCGAGCGCCCGCCGCGACCGCGAGCAATACGTCATCGGCAGCGCCGAGCGCACCCAACCGTTCGGTCAGCATGGCTCTAGCTCGCGCCCTCATCGCGGCGCGAGGCCCCGCTCGCGCCCTCATCGCGGCGCGAGGCCCCGCTCGCGCCCTCATCGCGGCGCGAGGCCCCGCTCGCGGCCTCATAGCGGGGGAATACCCCGCTCGGCGCCGGCAGCGCGGTGCCCGGCGCCAGGGGTGTGTTCAGGGCGGCGAAGTCGCGCTGACCGGAGGATTGACCCAGCAGGTCAAGCAATCTGGCGGCTGAGTCCGGCATGACCGGCTGTACCAATATCGACGCTGTCCGCACCGCCTCCAGTGTCGTGTAAAGCACGGTGCGGAAGCGGATCTGATCGGCTTGCGCCTCTGACTTACGCAGCACCCAGGGTTCCTGGGCTGAGAAGTACCGGTTCGCCGCACCGAGCATCAGCCAGATCGCCTCCAGCCCCTGATGTATCGCCTGGTCGTCGAAGGCGGCGCGGACGCGCTGCAACAGACCGCCGGCCAGGGTCAGCAGTTCGGTGTCCTCGGCACTGAACTCGCCCGGTTCGGGCACGCGGGCGTCGAGGTTCTTGTTCACCATCGACAGCGAGCGCTGTGCCAGGTTGCCCAACTCGTTGGCCAGATCGGTGTTGATCCGAGTGATAATGCCCTCTTCGCTGTAGCTGCCGTCTTGGCCGAACGGGACCTCGCGCAGCAGGAAGTAGCGAACCTGATCGACGCCGAAGCTGTTCACCAATGACACCGGGTCGACGACGTTTCCGACCGACTTGCTCATCTTCTCGCCGCGGTTGTAAAGGAATCCGTGCGCAAACACCCTGCGCGGTAGGGGGATTCCCGCCGACATCAAAAACGCCGGCCAGTACACGGTGTGGAAACGGATGATGTCCTTCCCGATCATGTGCAGATCGGCAGGCCAGTAACGTTGGTAGAGAGCCGAATCCGTGTCCGGATAGCCTGCTCCGGTCAGGTAGTTGGTCAATGCGTCGACCCACACGTACATCACGTGGTCAGGGTCCCCGGGCACCGGGACGCCCCAGGTAAACGACGTGCGCGATATCGACAGGTCGCGCAGGCCGCCGGAGACGAAGCTCACCACTTCGTTGCGGCGCACCTCCGGAGCGATGAAGTGCGGATTCTCGTTGTAGTGCGCCAGCAGGCGCTCGGCGTAGGCCGACAGCCGGAAGAAGTAGGTCTGCTCCTCGGTCCAGGTGACCGGCGTGCCGGTCTCGGTGGCGACCCGGGTGTGGTCGGTCCCGACTTCGGTCTCTGCGTCGGTGAAGAACCGCTCGTCGCGCACCGAATACCAGCCGGAGTAGCTGTCGAGGTAGATATCGCCCTGTGCGACCATCTGCTGCCAGATCGCCGTCGACGCGGCGTAGTGGTCGGGGTCGGTGGTGCGGATGAACCGGTCGAAGGAGATGTTCAGCAGCTCCTCCAATCGCTGGAACTGATCGGAGTTGCGGCGGGCGAAATCAGCGGTCGGTATGCCCTCGGCGGCGGCAGCCTGGGCCATCTTCAAGCCGTGCTCGTCGGTACCGGTCAAGAACCGCACATCGAAACCGTCCAGCCGCTTGAACCGGGCGATCGCATCGGTGGCAACGTACTCGTACGCATGCCCGACGTGCGGTGCGCCGTTGGGATAGGCGATCGCGGTGGTCAGGTAGTACGGGATCTTGCTCATGTCAGGATCACCTTATTGTGTGGGGCGTGAGTTCGAAGCGTCCGGCGCCACCGCCCCCGAAGCCGTTGACGCCGCTGGTCGATGCCCACACGCACCTGGACGCCTGCGGTGCGCGAACCGCAAGGGATGTATGCGGGATCCTCGACCGCGCTGAGGCCGTCGGAGTGGGAGCCGTGGTGACTATCGCCGACGACCTGGACTCGGCGCGCTGGGCGGCGACAGCCACCGAATGGGATGAGCGGGTCTACGCCGCGGTCGGACTGCACCCCACCCGCGCTGACACTCTCACCGACGCGGCCCGCGTCGAGATCGAGGAGTTGGCCTCCGCGCCGCGCGTGGTGGCCATCGGCGAGACCGGTATTGACCTGTACTGGCCCGGCAAGCTCGGCGGGTGTGCACAGCCGGACAGCCAGCGCGAGGCCTTCGCCTGGCATATCGACCTTGCCAAGCGCACCGGCAAGCCGTTGATGATCCACAACCGCGAGGCCGATGACGAGATTCTGGACGTGTTGGGTGCCGAAGGCGCCCCGGAGACGGTGATCTTCCACTGCTTCTCGTCCGGTCCGGGGATGGCGAAGACATGTATCGACGCCGGCTGGATCCTCAGCCTCTCGGGCACGGTGAGTTTCAAGAACTCCCATGCACTGCGCGAGGCAGCCGCGCTTATTCCGCCCGGACAACTGCTGGTGGAAACCGACGCCCCATTTCTCACCCCGCACCCGTTCCGGGGCGCGCCCAATGAGCCGTATTGCCTGCCGTACACCGTCCGCGCGCTGGCCGACCTGCTGGACCTGCCTGCTGAACAGGTGGCCCACGACACCGCCGCGACCGCCCGGCGCGTCTACGGAATCGGCTGACCAGGGGCTGAAAGTCGGGAGATAAGGGTCCGCTGAGAGCTATTCGCCCAGGTTGCTCGCGTCCAGCAGGTTCGTTACCGTCTCGTGATGTGTTGACCAAGCTGCAGTCCTCGGCTGCTTTGCGTCTGGTGGTGGCTGCGTTGCTCGTCACGCTGATCGCCGCCGGTGCGCTGGCGATCGGATCCCGTAAGACCGTGACGCTCAATGTGGACGGCACCGCGATGACCGTGGCCACGATGAAGTCCCGGGTGGCCGATATCGTCGAGGAGAGCGGTTTCACCGTCGGTGAGCGCGACGAGTTGGTCCCCGCCGCCGGTGAGTCGGTCGGTGATGCGGACACCATCGTGTTGCGGCGTGGCCGTCCGCTGCAGATCTCGCTGGACGGCCATGATCTCAAGCAGGTCTGGACCACGGCGTCCACCATTGACGAGGCGTTGGCCGAGCTGTCGATGACCGACACCGCGCCGGCTGCTGCATCCCGCGGTAGCCGGGTTCCGCTGCAGGGCATGGCCCTGGGTGTCGTCAGCGCGAAGACCGTCCAGATCAACGACGGTGGTCGGGTCAGCACCGTGCGGCTGGCCGCTGCGGACGTCGGCGCCCTCCTCGCCGCTGCCGGAGGACCTCTGGAGCAACGTGATGAAAGTGTGCCCGCGGCCTCGACGCCGGTTGCTGACGGCATGCAGATCATGGTCACCCGGGTGCGCGTCCAGAAGGTCACCGAACGGCTTCCATTGGTGCCGGCGGCCAGACGGGTGGAAGACCCGACGATGAATATGAGCCGGCAGGTCGTGGAGGATCCGGGCACTCCCGGCCTCCAGGACGTTATCTTCGCGGTCGCCACCGTCAATGGCGTGCCGACCGGCCGGCTTCCGGTGGCCAATAGCGTCATCGCGCCCGCCCGCGACTCGGTGCTTCGGGTGGGGGTCAAGCCGGGTACCGAAGTGCCCCCGGTGACCAACGGGGCGCGGTGGGATGCCATCGCAGGGTGTGAATCAGGAAATAATTGGGCCATCAATACCGGCAACGGTTATTACGGCGGTGTGCAATTCGACCAGAGCACATGGGAACGCAACGGCGGTTTGCGGTACGCTCAGAGGGCTGATCTAGCAACCCGAGAAGAACAGATAGCTATCGCCGAAGTGACACGTGCCCGACAGGGCTGGGGGGCGTGGCCCGTCTGCGGGAGAGGGGCATGATGACCATCCGCTTATTGACTCGCACGGAGATCCGAAACCTGGCGAAAGAACTCGATTTCCGGCCGCGAAAATCGTTGGGCCAGAACTTCGTTCACGATGCCAACACGCTGCGTCGTATCGTATCGGCCTCCGGTATCACCAAGAGCGACCATGTTCTGGAAGTCGGTCCCGGACTCGGATCGCTGACGCTGGCTCTGCTCGACCGTGGCGCGAACGTCACCGCCATCGAGATCGACTCGGTGCTCGCCGAACGGCTGCCTAAGACGATTGCTGATCACTCACACAGCGAAATCCACCGCCTGACGGTCCTGAACCGCGACATCCTCAGGATCCGGCGGGCCGACCTCACCGAACAGCCGACCGCGATGGTGGCGAACCTCCCGTACAACATCGCCGTGCCCGCACTGCTGCACCTGCTGGCCGAATTCCCGACGATTCGCACCACCATGGTGATGGTCCAGTCCGAGGTCGCCGACCGCCTGGGCGCTGAGCCGGGTGGTAAGGACTACGGCGTGCCCAGTGTCAAAGCCCGCTTCTTCGGCAATGTCCGCCGCTACGGCACGGTCTCGCCGACGGTGTTCTGGCCCATTCCGCGGGTGTACTCCGGTCTGGTTCGCATTGATCGTCACGAGACGTCGCCCTGGCCCGTCGACGAGGCGTTCCGGGAGCAGGTCTTCGAACTGGTCGACATCGCTTTCGCCCAGCGGCGCAAGACACTGCGCAACGCGTTCCTGGACTGGGCCGGCTCCGGCAACGAATCGGCCGAGCGACTGCTGGCCGCCAGCATCGACCCGGCCCGGCGCGGCGAGACGCTGTCCGTGGCCGACTTCGTGCGCCTGCTCCAGCGGTCCGGCACGGCAATCGGGGCGGACGGCGCCACCGATGGGGCGGCGCGGTCGGCCGGCGCGCTCTGACCGGCGCGATACCCTCGTGTCGTGCCCAACACTGGCAGCATCGCTGCGCAATGGGTGCCGACCGGGTCGGTGACGGTCCGGGTCCCGGGCAAGGTGAATCTGTTCCTCGGCGTCGGTGACCGGCGACCCGATGGCTATCACGAGCTGACCACCGTCTTCCACGCCGTCTCGCTCTCCGACGAGGTCACCGTGCGCGATGCCGATGTGCTGTCGCTGCGGCTCGTCGGTGAGGGTGCTGACGAGGTGCCTACCGACGCCCGCAACCTGGCGTGGCAGGCTGCCGAGTTGATGGCCGAGCGTGTCGGTCGCGCACCAGACGTGGAGATCACCATCGTCAAGTCGATCCCGGTGGCCGGCGGGATGGCCGGCGGTAGCGCGGACGCCGCCGCCGTGCTGGTTGGGATCAACGCGCTGTGGGAACTGGGTGTGCCGCGCCGGGATCTCCACGCGATGGCCGCACGACTTGGTAGCGATGTACCCTTCTCATTGCATGGTGGTACGGCACTGGGCACCGGCCGAGGCGAAGAACTGACAACTGTGTTGTCCCGCAATACCTTTCACTGGGTGCTTGCCTTCGCCATCGACGGGCTTTCGACCGCTTCGGTCTATTCGGAGATCGACCGCTTGCGCGAGGCGGGCGAGCCCCCGCGGCTGTCGGATCCCGAGCCGCTGCTGACAGCGCTTTCCGCCGGCGACCCATACGGGCTTGCGCCGCTACTGGGCAATGACCTGCAACCGGCGGCGCTGAGTTTGGAGCCGAACCTGCGGCGCACGCTGCGCGCGGGCACCGAGGCCGGCGCACTGGCCGGTATCGTCTCCGGCTCCGGACCGACGTGCGCATTTTTGTGCTCCTCGGGGGACGCGGCGGTGGAGGTCAGCGCCGAGTTGGCTGGCGCGGGGGTGTGCCGAACGGTTCGGGTGGCCAGTGGGCCGGTGCACGGGGCCCGTGTGGTGCCTTCGGCCGACGACTGAGAGCTGGCCCGACGACTGACAGCCGGCCGACGAGCAGGAGCCGGTCAACCGGTGACACCGAAATGTGACACGGTCGCGGGCGGGGGAGCTTGGCGTGATCTTAAGAAAAGTTTAAGATGAACCGCAATGATCACCAACGGCCAGAAAACGCCAGCCTGCGGATCGCCCGACGCCAATCACGGTCGGCGGTCAGGCGGTGGTGTCAGGGACGGTGCATCACCGATTCGAGACCCAAAAGCTCCACAGTTGCCCGGGCGCGCCGCCTGGGCGACAGCCCGCGCCGGGCGGAGCATAACTATCCGGGCTAGTGCGCCGTCGGCGACGGTAGGCCGGATGCCGAGGAGGTCGTCGTGAGCCGTTTCACGGACAAGATGTTCCACAGCGCCATGACCAGTGACAAGGGTATGGTCACCGGCGAGCCCGAGGAGTCGGTCCGGCACACCTGGCGTGAAGTGTACGAACGTGCCCGGCGCATCGCCGGCGGCCTCGCCGCCGCGGGCGTGGGGAGAGGCGATGCGGTCGGCGTTCTGGCTGGCGCGCCGGTGGAGATCGCACCGACCGCCCAGGCTCTGTGGATGCGCGGCGCCAGCCTGACCATGCTGCACCAGCCCACCCCGCGCACCAACCTCGAGCACTGGGCGAAGGACACCGCCAACGTGATCGACATGATCGAGGCCAAAGTGGTCGTGATCTCGGAGCCGTTCCTGGTGGCCGCGCCGATTCTGGCCGCCCGCGGTGTGAAGGTCCTCACGGTCGAGGAATTGCTGGCCACCGATCCGGTCGACCCATTGGAGACCGGCGAGGACGACGTCGCCCTGATGCAGCTGACGTCCGGTTCCACCGGTTCGCCAAAGGCCGTGGTGATCACCCACCGCAACATTCACTCCAATGCTGAGGCCATGTTCGTCGGCGCCGGATATGACGCTGCCACCGACGTCATGGTCAGCTGGCTACCCTGCTTCCACGATATGGGCATGGTCGGCTTCCTGACCGTCCCGATGTACTTCGGCGCCGAACTGGTCAAAGTCACCCCGCTGGACTTCCTGCGGGACACGCTGCTGTGGGCCAAGCTCATCGACAAGTACAAGGGCACCATGACCGCGGCGCCCAACTTCGCCTACGCCCTGTTCGCCAAACGACTGCGCCGCCAAGCCAAGCCGGGCGAGTTCGATCTGTCGACACTGCGATTCGCGTTGTCCGGTGCCGAGCCCGTCGACCCCTCCGACGTTGAGGATCTGCTGGAGGCCGGTAAGCCGTTCGGGCTGCGGCCGGAAGCCATCCTGCCGGCCTACGGCATGGCCGAGACGACCCTGGCGGTGTCGTTCTCCGAGTGTGGCGCCGGACTGGTGGTCGACGAGGTCGACGCCGATCTGCTGGCTGCACTGCGCCGTGCTGTCCCGGCCACCAAGGGCAACACCCGCAGGCTGGCCTCGCTGGGTCCACTGCTGCAGGATCTCGAGGCTCGCATCGTCGACGAGGGGAGTAACTTATTGCCGCCGCGTGGTGTCGGCGTCATCGAACTGCGTGGTGAATCGTTGACCACGGGCTACATCACCATGGGCGGCTTCGTCGCGGCGCAGGACGAGGACGGGTGGTATGACACCGGAGACCTCGGTTACCTGACCGAGGAGGGACACGTCGTGGTGTGCGGCCGGGTTAAAGACGTGATCATCATGGCCGGGCGCAATATCTATCCCACCGATATCGAACGCGCCGCGGGAACGGTCGAGGGTGTGCGGCCAGGCTGTGCCGTCGCGGTTCGATTGGAGGCGGGTCACTCACGGGAGACCTTTGCAGTGGCCGTCGAATCCAACGAGTGGGAGGAACCCGCCGAGGTGCGCCGTATCGAGCAGCAGGTCGCTCACGCGGTTGTCGGCGAGGTGGGTGTGCGGCCGCGCAATGTGGTGGTCCTCGGGCCGGGCACCATTCCGAAGACGCCATCGGGAAAGCTGCGCCGCGCGAACTCGGTCGCGCTGGTCACCTAGTCGCCCTCGCGGCCGTCGGTACGACGCGTGGTCACCAGCCGTGGACGAGGTTCTGCGCTGACTCCAGGCCCGTCTCGATGAGTAACTCGGTGGCATCTGCTGCCTGTGCGCAGATCGCGGGCACCTCGTCGCGCTCAGCTGCGGTGAAGGTCTCCAGTACGAACGCCGCTGGATCTTTGCGTCCGGGCGGGCGCCCTATGCCGATTCGGACTCGCTGAAAGTCCTTGGTGCCCAGCGCATTCACCACGGATCGGAGTCCGTTGTGACCGCCCTCGCCGCCGCCAACCTTGAGGCGGATTCTGCCGAAGTCGATATCGAGCTCGTCGTGGATGACGATCACGTCGGCGGCAGACACCGAGTAGAACTTTGCCAGTGGGCCGACGTGTCGGCCGGACTCGTTCATGTAGGCCCGCGGTTTTGCCAAGATGACGGAGCGGTTTCCGAGCCGGCCGGTGACGATATCGGCCCCGGATCGCTTGTGCACTTTGAACGGTGCACCGAGGCGTGCGGCGAGCAGGTCGGCGACCATGAACCCGACGTTATGCCGGGTCTTGGCATACTGCGGTCCGGGGTTGCCCAGGCCGACAACCAGCAGTGGGCCCCTCCCGCCTGCGGGGGATGGCTCGGCCATATTCGTGACTGGGCCGGCTTACTCGGACTCGGCCGATTCGCCCCCGGCGTCGGCCCCGGCCTCGGCCGTGCTCTCGGTTTCGGCGGCCTGCTCCTCGACCGACTCGCCGCCGCCCTCGGACTCCAGGTCCTCAGCGGTCGGCGCCGCGACAATGTTGACCACCAGCATGTCCGGATCGCTGATCAGGATGACGCCGCTGGGCAGTACGACCTGGCTCGCCAGGATCTGGGTGCCCTCCTCGACGCCTTCGACCGACACGGTCAGGCCATCGGGGATCGACAGCGCCTCCGCCTCGATCTCGATTGTGGAGGCGTCCTGGGTGACCAGCGTGCCGGACGCGGCCTCGCCCTCGATGGTGACCGCGACCTCCACGACCACCTTCTCGCCGCGCCGGATCACGATCAGGTCGGCGTGCTCGATATTGCGGCGCACCGGGTGCATTGTCAGAGCCTTGGTCAGCGCCAACTGTTCGGTGCCGTTGATGTCGAGGCTCAGCACCGCGTTGGTTCCCGAGTTGCGCAGCACCGCGGCGTAGTCGCGGGCATTGAGTACGAGGTGTTGGGGATCGGCTCCGTGGCCGTAGAGCACTGCGGGTACTTTGCCCTCGCGCCGCGCCTGGCGGGACGCGCCCTTGCCGGTGCGAGTGCGCACTTCAACGCTCAGCTTGTTGGTGGTGTCGCCTTTTGCCATGGTGATGCTCCTGCCCTCGGGGGTGATACCGCACGGCGAGGACGGGCATGAAGCGTGAATTGCTTCGGCCTCGCCGATAACGGTGGTTGGACCACCCTCGCCGTGACGCACCCCAAGATTAGCCGACGGAGCCTCCAGAGCGGAAATTCAGTGCCGGTGAACTGCTCGGACAGCGCCCACAGCGCGCAGGCTGAGGGGTCGAGCTACCTGACGGTGACGTTGAATCCGTTGATGATCTGACCGATATCGGGCGCCAGCGCAGACGCCTGGTCCGCCAGCGTCGTGACGGTCAGTTGAACCAGGTAGCGCTCGAACCTCGGCGCGGGGGTTACCGGTATGACGACGCGGTTATAGGTGTGCAATCGGTCCTGGCCGAGGTCGTAGCTGCCCTCGATCATCGACGATGGAAACCCCTTGAAATCGTCACTGGAGGAATTCAGTTTGGTGAAGTTCCGTGACAACTCGGCGTCGGCATCGGCATGCTTCAGTGCCAACTGCACATCGAAGTCCCCGTCGAGCTTGAACACCATGACAAGTGCCGTCGGATACGTATTGTTCTTGGCGATCGCCTCGGTGCCGGGGGAGAAGCTCGGGTTGGCGTACGTGGTCCAGCCGGGTGGCCTGGGCAGCCTGACAGTCAGATCGGTGAGCTTGTCGAGGGGGATTTGCTGGCCGGTCACGCCGGCACTGGCCAGGTACTGGGCGATCGGCGTCGGCGTGGTGGACGTGCTCTGCGTGCTCTCAGTACTTTTCGCGCTGGTGGTCACGATCGAGGAATAATCGGCCGTGCGTGCGCCACACCCCGCCGCGCCCACCGCCGCGGCTAGAACCACTGCGACAGCACCGAAACCTCTTATGGAACTAGCAATCATCGCAGACGACTCTACGCGTCTCCGTCGAAAAGACCTGTCACCGAACCGTTTTCGAACACCGCGCGGATGGTGCTGGCCAGCAGCGGGGCAATCGAGAGCACAGTCAACTGCGGGAACCGCTTGGAATCGTCGATCGGCAGGGTGTTGGTGACGATCACCTCGCGGGCACCGCTGGCGGCAAGGCGCTCGGCAGCCGGATCAGAAAGGACGCCGTGGGTGGCGGCGATGATGACATCGCTGGCCCCGTCGTCGTGCAGCAATTTGACCGCACCGGCGATGGTGCCGCCGGTGTCGATCATATCGTCGGTCAGCACGCAGGTTTTGCCCTCCACCTCACCGACGACCCGGTTGGACACCACCTGATTGGGCACCCGGGGATCGCGGGTCTTGTGAATGAAGGCCAGCGGCGTCCCGCCGAGGGCGTCAGCCCATTTCTCAGCGACACGCACCCGGCCGGAGTCCGGCGACACCACGACCATGTTCTCGGTCGCGTAGTTGTCCGTGATGTAGCCGGTCAGCAGATTTTGGGCGCGCATATGGTCGACTGGGCCGTCGAAGAATCCCTGGATCTGGTCAGTGTGTAAATCCACGGTGACGATCCGGTCGGCACCGGCGGTCTTGAGGAGGTCAGCGACCAGCCGTGCCGAGATCGGCTCGCGGCCGCGATGCTTCTTATCCTGCCGGGCATAGGGGTAGAACGGCACCACCGCGGTGATCCGTTTGGCGCTGCCGCGCTTGAGGGCGTCGATCATGATCAGCTGTTCCATGAACCACGTGTTCAGCGGCGCGGGATGGGACTGCAACACGAAGGCGTCGCAGCCGCGCACCGACTCGTCGAACCGCACGAAGATCTCCCCGTTGGCGAAATCGCGCGCGGTCTGGGCGGTCACATGGATATCGAGTTCCTTGGCGACCTGCTCGGCCAGCTCCGGGTGCGCTCGGCCGGAGAAGAGCATCAGGTTCTTGCGGTTGTCGCTCCAGTCCGTGCCCACTGTGCCCTGCCCTCAGCCGTCGGGATCGAATATGGAAGTCATGGTACGTAGCACTTATGGTACGGAGCTGGAAGCCGTGCGGGTCGTCGGGGCGCGCTGTTCGGTGGACTCAGGTTCGGTCCGGGTCGGCCGGCTCGGCCTGGGCCGCGGCCGCCGCCCGCGCGGAGTCGCTGTCGGGTCGGTTGCGCAGCACCCAACCCTCGATGATCCGCTGCTGGCCGGCCGAGACCGCCAGCGCCCCGGGCGGCACATCCTCACGCAGCACGGTCCCGGCTCCGGTGTAGGCGCCATCGCCAACACTGACCGGCGCGACGAACATGGTGTCGCTGCCGGTGCGGACATAGGAGCCCACGGTGGTGCGTCGCTTGGTCTGGCCGTCGTAGTTCACGAAAACACTGGAGGCGCCGATATTGCTGTGATCACCGATGTCCGCATCGCCGACATAGGTCAGGTGCGGCACCTTGGTTCCGGTGCCGATCACGGCATTCTTCGTCTCGACGAATGCGCCGAGTTTGCCCTCGGCGCCCAGCCGGGTACCGGGTCGCAGATAGGTGAACGGCCCGACGGCGGCCCCGTCCCCGATCACCGCCCCGGTGCCATGGGTTCTGACCACTGCGGCGTCGTCGCCGACGCGGACGTCGGTCAGTGTGGTGTCCGGGCCGATGCGGGCGCGGTCGCCGACCCAGGTGGCGCCAAGTAGTTGAGTGCCGGGCGCGATGACCGTGTCGCGACCGATCTGGACATCGACGTCGATCCAGGTGGTCGCCGGGTCGACGACGGTGACGCCGGCCCGCTGGTGCGTGGCGACGATGCGTCGGTTCAGCTCTCGGCCGAGCTCGCTGAGTTGCACACGGTCGTTGACTCCGGCCACCAGGGCTGCGTCGTCGATGTGCTTGGGGTGCACCAGCTGTCCGTCGGCGCGCAGGATCGCCACGGCATCGGTGAGATACAGCTCCTGCTGGGCGTTGTCGGCCGACAGCCGGCTCAGCGCTGAGCGCAGCGGGGCGATATCGAAGGCGTAGACGCCGGCGTTGATCTCGTGGATGGCTCGCTGCTGCGGAGTCGCGTCGGCCTCCTCGACGATCGCGATGACTCCACCGTCCTGGGTCCGCAGGATGCGGCCATAGCCGGTTGCGTCAGGCACCGTGGTCGTCAGCACCGTCATCGCGGCCGATGCACCGCGGTGCGTGGCGATCAGCGAGGTCAACGTGTCGGCGTCGAGCAGTGGGATATCGGCAGAGGTGATCACGACTACGCCGCCGAAGTCGTCCGGCAGTGCGGTGAGCCCACTCAGAGCGGCATGCCCGGTACCCAGCTGCTGATCCTGTACGGCGACCTCCACGGATCTCCCGAGTTGTTCAGCCAACTGCCCGACGGCCCCGGTGATTCGCTCGCGGTCCTTGCCGAGCACCACCACGAGATGGTGCGGCGCGACTGCGGTGGCGGCGTGGAGAGCGTGCGCGAGCATGCTGCGCCCGCCGAGGGTATGCAGGACCTTCGGGGTGTCTGAGCGCATCCGGGTGCCGGCACCGGCCGCGAGTACCAGAACGGCCGACTCACTCGTCGCTGCCATGTGAGCCTCCCGGTGTGCGCTTGTCGCTCGGCAAGCCTCGCTCCGCGTGCAGGGCTTGGCTCCGTCGCCAGGACTCGAACCTGAACTATCTGAACCAAAATCAGAGGTGCTGCCGATTACACCACGACGGATTGCCCGTAGGAGACTTTAACCCAGGCCGATACCCTGATAGCCGTGGCCGGACCGGAGAAAGAGCCGCGCGTGGCACGCGCCCGAATGACCGGCAGCGAGCGCCGACACCAGCTCATCGACATTGCCCGATCGTTGTTTGCCGAACGCGGCTACGATGGCACCTCCGTCGAGGAGATAGCCCAGCGCGCCGGAGTGTCCAAGCCGGTTGTCTACGAGCACTTCGGCGGCAAGGAGGGGCTTTACGCGGTGGTGGTCGACCGGGAGATGTCGGCGCTGTTGGACCGGATCACCTCATCGCTGACCAACAACCGCTCCCGGGTCCGCGTCGAACGGGTGGCGCTGGCGCTGCTGACCTACATCGAGGAACGTACCGACGGGTTCCGGATCATGATTCGTGACTCTCCGGCGTCGATCAGCTCCGGCACCTATTCCAGCCTTCTCAACGACGCCGTGAGCCAGGTGTCCTCCATCCTGGCCGGCGACTTCTCCCGCCGCGGCCTGGATCCCGAGCTGGCTCCGCTGTACGCACAGGCACTCGTGGGCTCGGTATCGATGACCGCGCAGTGGTGGCTCGATGCCCGAGAGCCGCACAAGGAAGTCGTCGCCGCCCATCTGGTGAACCTGATGTGGAACGGTTTGAGTCATCTCGAAGCAGACCCCAAGCTGCAGGGCGAGTAGCAGACATCGAATCGTGGCCCGTCGCAAGGGATTTTGCTGCTGTTGCCTAGGATGAGGGCACCATGACCGTACCGGGGCACCCGCATGTCCAAACCCCGTTGGGGGGTCTGGTTGACGCGGTCCTGGAGTCGCCGAGGTTCGTCGAATTGATCGGGTTAGCCGCGGCCCGCCCGGACGACTTGGTGATGGTGGGCCCGGTCAGTGCGCAGCTATTCGTGGCTTGTGCGCTGGCGCGCAGTGGCCCATTGCTGGTGGTGACCGCCACCGGCCGTGAGGCCGACGATCTCACGGCGGAGTTGCGTGGGGTGTACGGGGATGCCGCGGCACTTTTCCCGTCCTGGGAGACGCTCCCGCACGAGCGGCTGTCGCCGGGTGTCGACACCGTCGGTGCACGGATGATGTTGCTGCGCCGGCTGGCGCACCCGGATGATCCGGAGTTGGGTCCACCGCTGGCCGTGATGGTGACGACGGCGCGCTCGCTCTTGCAGCCGATGGCCGCCGACTTGGCAGAGATCGAGCCGGTCACCCTGCGGGTGGGAGCCGAACTGACCTTCGACGACCTTGCCGCGCGTCTGGTTGAACTCGCCTACACCCGGGTCGACATGGTGGGCCGTCGCGGGGAGTTCGCGGTGCGAGGCGGCATCCTCGACATTTTTGCGCCCACCGCCGAACACCCGGTGCGGGTGGAGTTCTGGGGGGACGAGATCACCGAGATGCGGATGTTCTCGGTCGCCGACCAACGTTCCATTCCGGAAATGGAGGTCGGCGCGGTGATCGCTGTGGCCTGTCGTGAGCTGCTGCTGACCGACGAAGTGCGTTCCCGTGCAGCGAAATTAGCGGCCGATGCCCCGACGGACGATGACCACATCACCGGCCGGGTCGGCGACATGCTGGCCAAACTCGCCGAGGGGATTCCGGTCGACGGTATGGAGGCCCTGGCGCCGGTGCTGCACCCGGAGCGCCTCGGACTGCTCGTCGACCATCTGCCGTTCGGCACGCCACTGCTGGTGTGCGATCCGGAGAAGGTTCGCACCCGCGCCGCCGACCTCATCAAGACCGGGCAGGAGTTCCTCGAAGCCTCCTGGTCGGTGGCCGCAATCGGTGGCGACGCTCCTATCGACATCGAAGCCCTCGGTGGCTCCGGCTTCCGTGACATCGATGAGGTACGCGGCCTCGCCCGCGCCGGCGGCCACCGGTGGTGGACGATCAGCCAACTCGGCGAGTCCACCGCGGCGGATCTCGGCGTCCGGGCCGCGCCGTCGGCGCGCGGACAGCAGAGCAATGCCGATGAGATTTTCGCGATGCTGCGCGCCCACGTCCTCACCGGCGGCCGGGCTGCCGTCGTCGCCCCGGGCGTCGGCACCGCGCACCGGGTGGTCGAGCAACTCGGCGAACGCGATACCCCCGCCGCGATGCTCGAGGCCGGCGCCCCGCTACGCACCGGACTGGTCAATGTGCTCAAGGGGCCGTTGCACAACGGTTTGATTGTGCACAGAGTGCACAACGGTTCGATTGTGCACAGAGTGCACGGGGGAATTATCGTGCCCGGCGCAGAGCTCGTGGTGATCACCGAGACCGACCTCACCGGAAACCGGGCCACCGGGCCCGAGGGCAAACGGCTGGCGGCTAAACGCCGCAACACCGTGGACCCACTCGCGCTGACCGCAGGCGATCTGGTGGTCCACGACCAGCACGGGATCGGCCGGTTCCTTGAAATGGTCGAGCGCACTGTCGGTGGGGCCCGGCGGGAGTACCTCGTGCTGGAGTATGCCTCGGGTAAGCGCGGACAACAGGCCGACCGGTTGTTCGTCCCGATGGATTCCCTCGATCAGCTTTCCCGCTACGTCGGCGGCGAGGCACCGAGCCTCAGCCGGCTCGGCGGCAGTGACTGGGCCAACACGAAAACCAAGGCGCGCAAGGCGGTTCGCGAGATCGCCGGGGAACTGGTCTCGCTGTACGCCAAGCGGCAGGCCGCTCCCGGCCATGCGTTCGCACCGGACACCCCGTGGCAGGCCGAGATGGAGGACGCGTTCGGATTCACCGAGACCGTCGATCAGATGACCGCGATCACCGAAGTCAAGGCGGATATGGAGAAACCGGTACCGATGGACCGCGTGGTCTGCGGTGACGTCGGCTACGGCAAGACCGAGATCGCCGTGCGGGCCGCGTTCAAAGCCGTGCAGGACGGCAAGCAGGTCGCCGTGCTGGTTCCCACCACGCTGCTGGCCGATCAACACCTGCAGACGTTCAACGAGCGGATGGCCGGATTCCCGGTCACCGTCAAAGGCCTGTCGCGGTTCACCGATCCGCGCGAGTCCCGTGCGGTGCTCGACGGGATGGCCGACGGCAGCGTCGATATCGTCATCGGTACCCACCGACTGCTGCAGACCGCGGTGCGCTGGAAGGACCTCGGGCTGGTCGTGGTCGACGAGGAGCAACGCTTCGGCGTCGAGCACAAGGAGCACATCAAGAGCCTGCGCGCGTGCGTCGATGTGCTGACCATGAGCGCCACCCCGATCCCGCGAACCCTGGAGATGAGCCTGGCCGGCATCCGGGAGATGTCGACCATCCTCACTCCGCCCGAGGAGCGTTACCCCGTGCTGACCTATGTCGGTCCGGATGATGACAAGCAGGTCGCCGCGGCACTGCGCCGTGAGCTGCTGCGCGACGGACAGGCCTTCTACGTTCACAACCGGGTCAGCTCCATCGACGCCGCGGCCGCCCGGGTTCGGGCACTGGTGCCTGAGGCCCGGGTGGTTGTCGCGCACGGTCAGATGCCGGAGGAACAGTTGGAGAAAACGGTCCAGGGGTTCTGGAACCGCGACTACGACATCCTGGTCTGCACCACGATCATCGAGACCGGCCTGGACATCTCCAATGCCAACACCCTCATCGTGGAGCGGGCCGAGGCGCTCGGACTCTCGCAGCTCCACCAGTTGCGCGGACGAGTGGGCCGCAGCCGGGAACGCGGCTACGCCTACTTCCTGTATCCGCGCGAGACGCCGCTGACCGAGACCGCCTACGACCGGCTGGCCACCATCGCCCAGAACAACGAACTGGGTGCGGGCATGGCGGTTGCGTTGAAGGACTTGGAGATTCGCGGTGCCGGAAACGTCCTTGGCGCAGAACAATCCGGGCACGTCGCCGGAGTCGGATTCGATCTGTACGTACGCCTCGTGGGGGAGGCCGTCGAAGCCTATCGGGCGGCCGCCGACGGCAAGACGGTGTTGACCCCCGAGGAAACCAGAGACGTTCGCATCGATCTCCCCGTTGATGCGCATCTTCCCCCGGACTACATCAGCAGCGACCGGTTACGGCTTGAGGCGTACCGTCGGCTAGCCGGTGCCGACGAGGCAGCCATCACCTCGGTGGTGGAGGAACTCACCGACCGCTACGGCCCGCTGCCCGAGCCGGCTCAGCGCCTGATCGCCGTGGCCCGACTGCGTCTGTTGTGCCGGCACTACGGTGTCACCGAGGTCGCCGCGACCGGAACCGGTTCAGCCACAACGCTTCGGGTGACACCGCTGATGCTGCAGGACTCCGCCCAGGTGCGGCTCAAACGGCTCTACCCGGCCGCCGGCTACCGGGCGACGACATCGACGGTGCAGGTGCCGATTCCGCGGACCGGTACCGCGATGGGCGCGCCGCGCATCCGAGATCTCGAACTTGTGCAGATGGTCGCCGATCTGCTGCTCGCACTTGACGGTCGCGCGGCAGGAGATGTTGATATTTCGACCCTCACACCGGCGACACGAGGGAACCGCTGATGACCGTCATCCTGGTCGACCCCCGCCGCCCCGCCGCGGTGCCGATCGAGGCCGTGGCGTTTCTGGGCGGTGACGTCGAATACACCGAGGAATTACCGGTCGAGGTGGCGGCGTCGCTGCCGTCGGCGCGAGCGGTCTTGTCGGGCGAGCGAGCATCGGTACTGCTGTCGTCGGACCCCGAACACCCGGAAGTCACGGCGCGAATTGCCTGGGGGGAGAGGGTGATCGTCGCCCCGGCGCCCAGGCCCGGTGAGCGGCTCGTCGATGCGGTGGAGATCATGGACAGGCTGCGCACAGCGGGGCCGTGGGAGAGCGAGCAGACACACGACTCACTGCGACGCTACCTGCTTGAGGAAACCTACGAACTGTTCGACGCGGTGCGCGGCGGCAACGCCGACGAGCTGCGCGACGAGCTTGGCGACATTTTTCTGCAGGTGCTTTTTCACGCCCGGATCGCTCAAGAGGCGCCACAGGATCCGTTCACCATCGATGACGTTTCCGACGCGCTGGTACGCAAACTGGTCCACCGGGTACCCGCAGTGCTGGCCGGTGAGCCGATCACGCTCGAAGACCAGTTGGCCCAATGGGAACAGCGCAAGGCTCTCGAACGGGAGGGCCACGAGGGGCGCTCGTGTGTCGATGGCATTGCGACCGCGCAGCCGGCGCTGGCTCTTGCGCAGAAGGTCATTGCCCGGGCGAGGGTGAACGGGTTGCCGCCCGATCTGATCCCGGAGGCTCTGACATCAGTGACGATTGGTGCTGATCGCGACGCCGAGAACGAATTGCGAACCGCGGTACTGGACTTCATGGACGCAGTTCGGGCAACCGAGCATGCCGTCGCGGCCGCCCGCCTCGACACCGGCGCGATTGGTCACAGCGCCATCACCGCCCAGGAGTGGCGCTTGCACTGGCGGTAGTCGCCCCCGAACGACCTGCGGCGACGCCGCGTAGCGGGTGCCGCGCCCCGCGTCGTGGGACGATGTGAAGGGGTCGTAAGTGCTACCGGGGAGTATCGCAGTTGTCGTCATCACGCTGGCTACCCAGCGCCGTCGTCGTGGCAGCGGCGGCGATGCTGCTGGCGTCGAGTTGCTCCTGGCAGATCGGCACCCCGATTCCCGAGGGGGTCCCGCCGCCGGTTGGTGACCCTGTTCCGGCGATCGATACCCACGCCGCCGGTCGGCCCGCCGATCAGCTGCGGGGGTGGGCCGAGCTACGCGCCCCGGCACTGGGCATACCCGTTAACGCGCTTGAGGCCTACGCCTATGCGGCGCGCGTCGCGGAGGTGGAGAACCCCGGGTGCCACCTCGCCTGGACGACGCTGGCCGGTATCGGCATGGTCGAGAGTCAACACGGCACCTACCGGGGTGCGGTGATCGCGCCGAACGGCGATGTCAGCCCGCCCATCCGCGGGGTGCACCTCGACGGCACCAATGGAAACCTCGAGATCGTCGACCGGGAGGCCGCGCCGGGTGACGGCCCCGTCTACGTCCGGGCGATGGGCCCCATGCAGTTCATTCCGGAAACCTGGCGGCTGTATGGCGTAGATGCCAACAACGATGGCACCGCCAGCCCTGACAATTTCGACGACGCCGCGTTGTCGGCTGCCGGTTACCTGTGCTTTCGTGGGACCGACCTGGGCACTCCCCGCGGTTGGATGAAGGCGCTGCGGGCCTACAACCACTCGGAGCTCTACGCGCGCACTGTGCGGGACTGGGCCACCGCCTATTCCAACGGTCATCCGCTCTAGACGACCGGCTCCAAACAACTAGGCTATGGCCGACAGTCGTCGATAATTCCAGCAGACTCAGCAAGGAGAATTCCGTGCCCATCATCGAGCAGGTCGGCGCTCGCGAAATCCTCGACTCACGCGGTAATCCGACCGTTGAGGTCGAGGTGGCTCTTATCGATGGCACCTTCGCGCGGGCCGCAGTGCCGTCGGGTGCATCGACAGGTGAGCACGAGGCCGTTGAATTGCGTGACGGCGGATCCCGCTACGGCGGCAAGGGTGTCCTCAAGGCGGTCGAAGCTGTTCTCGATGAGATCGCGCCGGCCGTCATCGGGCTATCGGCCGACGAGCAGCGTCTCGTCGATCAGACGCTGCTCGACCTCGATGGAACGCCCGACAAGTCCCGGCTGGGCGCCAACGCGATCCTGGGTGTGTCACTTGCCGTGGCGAAAGCCGCCGCCGACAGCGCAGGTCTGCCTCTCTTTCGATACCTGGGTGGCCCGAACGCGCACATCCTGCCCGTGCCGATGTTCAACATCCTCAACGGCGGCGCGCACGCCGACACCGGTGTCGATGTCCAGGAATTCATGGTGTCGCCGATCGGCGCACCAAATTTCAAGGAGGCGCTGCGGTGGGGCGCCGAGGTGTATCACGCGCTGAAGGCGGTGCTCAAAAAGCAGGGTCTGTCGACCGGCCTGGGCGACGAAGGTGGTTTCGCCCCCGACGTCGCGGGCACTCAGGCCGCGCTGGATCTGATCTGCTCGGCCATCGAGTCCGCCGGCTTCAAGCCGGGTGTAGACGTGGGCCTTGCCCTCGACGTCGCCGCGAACGGGTTCTGCACGGGGGTCGTATACAACTTCGAGAAGCAGACCCGCACTGCTGAGCAGATGACCGATTTCTACAGCAGTCTGCTCGATTCTTATCCGCTGGTGTCCATTGAAGATCCGCTCGACGAGAACGATTGGGACGGCTGGGTCAACCTCACCACGGCGCTCGGCGACCGGGTTCAGATCGTCGGCGACGACCTGTTCGTCACCAATCCCGAACGAATCGAAGAAGGTATCGAACGTGGCGCTGCCAACGCACTGCTGGTGAAGGTGAACCAGATCGGCACGCTCACCGAGACTCTCGACGCCGTTGCGCTGGCCCACGGCAACGGCTACCGCACCATGATGAGTCACCGCAGTGGTGAGACCGAGGACACCACCATCGCCGATCTCGTGGTCGCCATCGGCAGCGGCCAGATCAAGACCGGTGCTCCGGCCCGCAGCGAACGCGTCGCCAAGTACAACCAGCTGCTTCGCATCGAGGAGACCCTCGGTGACGCCGCCCGCTACGCGGGCGATCTGGCCTTCCCGCGATTCACCGGATCCGGGTAAACCGGGAATAGCGCGGAAAAGACTGTGGCAGAGGGTAAACGGCCTGATCCGAAACGGCGCGCGTCGGCTTCTCGGCCGGGTGCGTCGGGTCGCGGCCGTTCCGGCCCGAAGCGCGTTAGCACCCGGGGAATCCGTTCGAGGGGTCTGCGGGCTCAGGCCGAGTCGGTCGGTCATGGACTGACCGATCCGATCCGTCGTGTGATCGCGGCGTCGATCGAGCAGCAGGGCGAGCAACGACTCGGGTTCACGGCGCGCCGGGCCGCCATCCTCGCGGCGATGGTGTGCGTCTTGACCCTGACCATTGCCGGTCCGGTGCGAACCTACTTCGCACAGCGGACCGAGATGAATCAGCTGGACGCTAGTGAGTCCGCGCTTCGTGAACAGATTGCCGAGTTGGAGGGGCAGAAGGCCAAGCTCGCCGACCCGGTCTACATCGCCGCCCAGGCTCGCGAGCGGTTGGGATTTGTCATGCCCGGCGACATCCCGTATCAGGTTCAGCTGCCGGGGTCGACGGCGCTTGGGTCCGACGCCGGCCCCCAGGCGGGCATGGCCACCAACGGCGATGCGTGGTACACCCTGCTGTGGCACACCATCGCCGATGCTCCGCACGGACCGCCAGCAACCCCGGCGCCGCCGGGTGCTCCCGAGCCACTTCCGCCGCCCGGACCGCCGCCGCCCGCTCCCGCCCCCGGTGGTTGACCGCACCGATCTCGACGCAGTGGCGCGCCAGCTCGGCCGCGAGCCGCGCGGCCTGCTGGAGATCTCCTACCGATGCCCCAACGGTGACCCGGGCGTGGTCAAGACGGCACCCCGGTTGTCCGACGGCACCCCGTTCCCGACGCTGTACTACCTGACCCATCCGGTTTTGACCGCCGCGGCGAGCCGACTGGAGTCCGAGGGCGTGATGCGGACAATGACCGCTGTGCTGCGTGAGGATCCAGCCCTGACCGAGGCCTACCGCCGGGCTCACGAGTCGTACCTTGCCGAGCGGGACGCCATCGAGCCGCTCGGTACGACCTTCTCCGGTGGCGGCATGCCCGACCGGGTGAAGTGTCTGCACGTGGTGATCGCGCACGCACTGGCCAAGGGCCGCGGGGTCAACCCGTTCGGCGATCAGGCACTGGCCATGCTGGCCGACGAGCCGGCGATGACCGGCATCCTGGTACGAGAGGAGTGGGTGTGAGTTCGGAGTCCGACACCGTGGCTGCGATTGACTGCGGCACCAACTCGATTCGGCTGCTGATCGCGGAGCGGGTTGACGGCCGGCTGCGGGATCTGCATCGTGAGATGCGGATCGTCCGACTCGGCGAGGGAGTCGACGCCACCGGACGATTCGCCGCCGAAGCCTTGGCGCGCACCGAGGCCGCGCTGGCGGATTACGCGGTGCTGCTGCGCAACCACGGCGTGGGTAAGCTGCGGATGGTCGCGACCTCGGCCACCCGGGATGCGGCGAACCGCGATGATTTTTTCGCGATGACTGCCACCATCCTGGGCGCGGTTGTCCCGGGTGCGATCGCAGAGGTTATCACCGGGTCGCAGGAAGCGGAGTTGTCTTTCAACGGCGCTGTCGGCGAATTAGATTCTGCCGCTGCACCGTTCGTTGTTGTCGACCTCGGCGGCGGATCCACGGAAGTGGTGCTGGGTGACGGTGGTGGCGTGCAGGCCAGCTATTCGGCTGATATCGGCTGCGTACGGATGACCGAGCGGTGTCTGCATTCCGATCCGCCGACCGCAACCGAGGTGGCCGCGGCCCGAGCGGTGGTGCGCGAACGTCTGGCGGAAGCACTGCGGGTTGTTCCAGTGGAACAGGCCAAGACCTGGGTCGGGGTGGCCGGAACGTTTACCACGATTGCGGCACTGGCCCAAGGCATGGATACCTACGATGCCGAGGCCATTCACCTATCCCGGATCCGGTTCAGCGACATGCTGGCGGTGTGCGACCAGTTGATCGGCATGACCCGTGCAGACCGTGCCGCGCTGGGGCCGATGCACGAGGGCCGAGTGGATGTGATCGGTGGCGGGGCCATCGTCGTCCAGGAACTAGCGGCCGCACTGGGCGAACGCGCAGGCATCGACGAACTCGTCGTCAGCGAGCACGACATTCTCGACGGGATCGCGCTGTCGATTCCGTCGAGATAATTGAGTGAATGCTTAGAGCTTGACCTTGCAGCCGCTGCCGATATTGCGGCAGTGCGTGCCGCCCTTACAGACGTTGCAGCGGCAGGTGCAGCCGCCGACGCGCTTGGTCTCAGGAATACCCATCACAGATCATCTCCTTCGGCGACCCGCTGGTGGGTCAGCTTTCACCATAGTTGTCGTCACCTGCCCCTGTCAGGCAACACCGCACACCGGACCCACGCGACTCGTTGCCCGGTCGGGGGGTGAATCTTCGTAACCAGTGATTGTCCGGCAGGTGGTTTCCAGATGCCGGGCAGGTACGGTTTCTTCTGCCTAGTTCGGCGCGCCCCCATAGCCCAATTGGCAGAGGCAGCGGACTTAAAATCCGCACAGTGTCGGTTCGAGTCCGACTGGGGGCACCAGAGGCCGCATGAACGGCGGTGCTGACTTCCGCGCTAGGCCCTACAAGCCCGTCAGCCGAGGTAGGAGATGGTCGGGAAGGTGTAGCTCAGGGCGCCACCGGCGAAGTACGTCTGCGTCAGTGGGAGCGGATCAGTCTGCGGCATGACCACACGAGTGGTGGCACCGGGGACGTACGGATTGAGTGTTCGCATCCGTAAGACATTCGACCAAAGGTAGTTGTCGATATTGACGTACTGCTGTTCGATCGGTGTCTTCTTGGAGTAATTGAGGTACTTGGCGAACACCGCCAGTACGTCGTCGGGCGTGCTGCCGGCCTGGATGAATTGGTTCACGTAGTCATTAAATGCCGCTTCGGACATGGTGTAGAGGTTGCCGGCTTCGTCGGCGGTTGACGAGGGAAGGTAGTAGTTGACGGCGGCGACGCCGGCCTGCGCTTGCTTCAGCCCGTCTTGTGGTGTTGGCACGTAGCCGATATCCACCGCGGCCATCTGGGCGTAGGGATTGATCAGAACGACACCTGACCATCGGTGATGTCCGTCGACGATGTAGGTGCCGTTGTCGGCGGTGAGGGCAGGTGTGGAGAACTGGATCAGCCCGCCCTGGAAGTAGGTTTTCACTTCGGCAGGGTCCTGCAGTAGATCTTTCAGCGACTTGGTGACGTCGATCTGGTTCTGGGTTGGAATCATGGTGGCCACGTTCGCGTTGATCGCGGTGAGAACGAGGCTGCTGTTAGGAAGGCCACGATCGGCTGCGCCCTGAGTCAGCAATTGGAACAGTGCCTGATCGCACTGAGCATTACTGGGGGTGCATTGATTCGTGTCACTGATCGGCGTCCCGTCAAGGCTCAACAGCGTGCCGAACTGAGCGTAGAAGCTGGACGGATTGGCGGCTTCACCGTAGGGCGACAGCAGCAGGGTCTGCAGCTTCGCTGCAGCAGCCGTATCGGGCAGGGTCACTTGGCCGGCCTCAATATTCTCGACGTTGGGTGACGCGGCCAGCAGGCTGGTGGCGATTCCGGCGAGGCCGCCGTAGAGGAACCAGTTGTCGACATAGCCGGCGACTTGGGCGGAGTCGGGGGTCTGGCCGAGCACGCTGAAGATCTCGTTGACCTCCACGGTGCGGAACGTGTCACTGGTGACGAAATCGCGCGCTAGGAAACCGGTGGGCAGACCGGCCTGCAGTTGCTGCACGTAGATGGCCGCGGTTGTCGGGTCGGCAGCCTGGCCGACCAGCGTGCGGTAGAGCAGGTTCACGTAGCTATTCGCCGTGGGCTTCGGGCCGAACTGGCCGCCACCGGAGGCGCTGGCTGCGTAAAACTCAGGGGTCTTGGCGATTGATGCGGCAAACAGCGGCGCCGTGGTACCCCACATGAGTTGACTTGCGCCCCAACTGATCTCGTCCTGAGTAGCGGGGCGACTGAGCAACCCAAGGTAGTAGTTGGCGACCTCCTGCTGACGGAACTGGCTTGAGCTGTAGAGCCCGGCCACAACGCCGTTCACACCGGTCAGTCCCAACACGCCCAGATAGTTCTGCAGCTGGTCAGTGGTCGGGTTCTCCCGCAACACCTCGTTGAACAGCCCGGTGACCACCGCGGTCGAGTTGGTCACCTGTGCGGGTCCGGTCCCGCTGAACACGTCCTCGAGCGTCAAACGCAGTAGCAACGGGATGGCGTTCAAGGCTGGGGCGGCCGTTGCAGGCGCGCCGGGCAGCCCGAAGAATGCGGCGACATTACCGAGTGGATCCGTCGACACCGCGACAGCTGCCGCACTCCGCGGCCCGAAGCCTGTCGCACCGGCCGGACCGGCCGCAGCGGGACGGGCGGCAGCCGGGGCTCCGGAGCGCCGACCGGCCGCTGACGCGCGGGGGATGGCGGCGGACTTCGGTGTGTGAGAGGTCGGGATGCTGGAAGTGGTGGCGGATCCGGCAGGTGTAGCTCCGCGCGAGGCGGACCGGGCTGAGCGCGCCGCCGCCGGTCGGCTCGCCCCATCCGTGGCGGTCGAACGATGCGAATTGGTCGTGGAATCTGAGATCGTAGAGGATCTGCCCTCATCGGCGACCGCAACGGGGGCTGCGACTAATGCCATGCCCAACCCGGCTGCCACGGCACCCACCTGCAGCCAGCGGAACACCGGCAACGGCCGGTGCTGACCGAGACGATGACGCGCTCGAGCCGGACCGGCCACTGCGAACTCCTCATTGTTTAGCCCAGCCACGACGGGAACGACCACGAACGATATAGACACAACGGAACTACGGAAAGACCTTCACCGCTAACACCTCATGAAATCCCAAGTCGGGCTCGAGCGCCGTTGCCGCGGGAACTTACCGGCCCGCGACACCGATCCTTTCGTGAGCCGTCCCAGACCCAAGTTTCGTGAGTGATGGTGGATGCGTCGGTGGTTGGGGCGTCCGCCGATCGGGGGACAGGGTGCAATGCCGCGTCTAGCCTGCACACATGTACGCACCCTCGTGGGAATCCGTCGCCACCCATCCGCTGCCGGACTGGTACGACGACGCCAAACTCGGCATCTTCCTGCACTGGGGCCTGTACTCGGTGCCCGGCTGGGCACCTCAGGTTCCTGATATCCAGCAGTTGCTCAAAGAAGCCGGCCCCGCGGAGATGTTGCGGGACAACCCCTATGCCGAGTGGTACCTCAACAGCAGTCGGCTGGAGGGCAGCCCCACCTGGCACCATCAGCGCGACACCTACGGCCCTGATGCCACCTATGACGACTTCGTCGCGACCTTCGACGGCGGCACCGCCGACGCGGACATGGATGCGATCGCGGCGATCTGCCGTGACGCAGGGGCCGGCTATGTGGTGCTAACCACCAAACATCACGACGGGTTCTGTCTGTGGCCCACCGAGTCGGAGCATCCGCGCAAGGGCCGTTACCAGTCCCGCCGAGATATCGTCGGCGATCTGCGCCGTGCGGTGCTCGCTGCCGGGATGCGGATGGGTCTGTACTACTCCGGCGGCTACGACTGGCCCTATAACGACGCTCTACTGCAGAACCCGGCTGACAGCTTTCTCGCGGTGCCGCACACCGACAACTACGTCGGCTATGCCGACGTCCATGTGCGCGAGCTCATCCACCGATACCAACCGTCGGTGCTGTGGAACGACATCTGCTGGCCGGTCGGCGGCGACCTTCCGGCGTTGTTCGCCGAGTACTACAACACCGTGCCCGACGGCGTGATCAACGACCGATGGATCGAACCCACGCAACATCGCGGGATGGTCACCGACGCCCTGGCCCGGCTGGGAGGCATTGCGATACAACGCTTCTGGGTTTTCATTCCCGAAAGCTACAAATCGCTGACCTTCCCGGCCAACCATCACTACGACTTCCGTACCCCGGAATACGCGCAGTTCCCCGAGATTCAGGACAAGAAGTGGGAGTCCACCCGCGGGGTCGGACATTCCTTCGGCGCCAACCGTAACGAGCGACCTCAGGACATCGTCACGGCGACCGAACTGGTCCGGTCCTTCGCTGACATCGTGTCCAAGAATGGAAATCTGCTCATCGGTATCGGGCCGGACGAATTCGGGCGGATCCCCGACGAACAATTGGCGCCACTGCGCGGACTGGGATCCTGGATGGCGGTCAACGGCGAGGCGATCTACCGCACCCGGCCGTGGTCAATCGCCGAGGCGACCACCACCGCGGGCACCGCGGTCCGGTTCACTCAGCGCGACGGTGCCGTCAACGCGATCCTGCTCGACTCACCTGAGCGCGAGTTCGGCATCCTCGGGCTCGATGCGACCGACGTCGGCGCGGTGCAACTTGTGGGAATCGATGACCCGGTGGACTTCCGGGTGGTCGACGGGATGCTGACGGTCCGGCTACCGGAACGCATACCCGTATCGCCGGCGCACGTATTGACTCTCGGCCGTGGAGTGCGGCCGGTCGGCTGAGTCGAAACCTAGTTGCCGCCCCAGGTGACCGGAAGCGCAACAAGACCCGATCCCAAAGCATTCGTATTGATGCTCAGGTCTGTGACATCGACTGCAAGCCGCATGTCCGGAAAACGCGGGATCATCTGGGAGAAAACAGAATTGAGCTCCATCCGGGCCAAGGGGGCTCCCAGGCAGTACCGGCCGCCGTACCCGAACGATAGCGGTTTCGGTCCGGTGCGATTGAAATCAACGACATCAGGATCTTTGAAGAACGCCGGATCGTTATTGGCCGAACCGGGATCCAGTAGCACCAGATCACCCTCTGCGATGGTGATGCCGGCGATGTCGATCGCGTCGCGGGCGTAACGCGGGATGCCCACCCCGCCGATCATCGAAGCCCTGATCAACTCCTCCGTTGCCTTCGGAATCAGCGACGCGTCGTCGAGCAGCGTCTCCCATTTGCTTGAGTCACTCAGCAGCTGCACTGTCTGTAGCCAGATCTGGATGACAGTGGTCTCGTAACCGGCAAATAGCAGACTTACGGCCAGGACGGCTATTTCGACATCAGCGAGGTCATCTACGTCGCAGAGGTGGGAGATCACATCGTCACCGGGGCGGCGCCGCTTCTCGGCGACGAGGCTGACGCCGTAATCCACCAGTGCCGCCATGCCCTGCCCGGAAGCGACCTGATCCGGGTCGAAGGCGGCCGCGTCAACCCAGACCCGGAACGTGTCGCGGTCACCGTAGGGCACGCCGAGTAGCTCGCAGATCACCAGAGCCGGAAGCGGCCCGGCGAGTTTCGCATGTAGATCCGCGGGCGGACCGTCATCGGCCAACTGATCCAACAGTCCCCGGGTCAGTGCCTCCACCTTGGGCTCCAATGCGCGCAATCGGCGGGGCGAGAAGTGCGGTTGCAGGAGAGCCCGCATCCGCTGGTGGCCGGCCGGCTCGGCGTCGAAGTCTCCGATCGGTCCACCGAATAAGGCCGACGCGCGGCTTCGTGGCGCGGTTTCGGGCGAACGGTGCGATCGGCCGAGGCGGTCGTCATCCATCAGTTCGCGTACCTGGGCGTAGCCGGTCACCAGCCAGGCCTCGTCGCCGACCGGGGTCCGGACCCGATGGATGGGCCCGTCGGTCCGTAGAGCCTGCAGCTCGTCTCCGGCGCGCAGCGGGTGTGGCTGGGGAAATGGCAGTTGAGGGCGCACGGCTCCGACTATGGCTGACCGGGCACTAGTCGGTAGGGGTTTTTCCGCACTTCGTACCGGTGTGGCGGCGCCTGACGGTGCTACCTTGGCATCAAGGTGTGTCCGGAGTTGCTGCTCCGGGTAAGGAGGCGTTCAGTATGAAACTGCTGCTGCCGCATCAGCTTGTCGAACACAAGGTCAGGTCCGACTTCGACCGGGACATCCGAGCCAAGTTCTTCCGCGGTCTCGACTTTGCCGGGCCCGAGGGTGATCCGGGCTGGTTCGGCCCGGACAGCGCGGTGTGGCACGTGCATTCACACACCTCGGCATTGATCTTCGGGCTGCAGTGCGCGGCGTTCATCGAGCGCCTGGATCCCAGCATCTTCTGGATGGGTTCGGACCACTCGCGGGTCGTCGAACGTGACGAAAATGGTCAGCCCACCGGTCGGATTGATGTCGAAGGCGCGCAGTTGCGCCTCGCGCATTCGGTGGCGTTCTTCATCGGCACGGCATACGGATCGACGAACACTGCCGAGAAACTCGCGCAGACGGTGCGGTCGATGCACCACACCATCAAAGGCGTGCGGCCGGACGGATTGCCCTACGACGCCGACGACCCCGAGTGGCTGCGGTGGAACTACGCGACGGTGGTGTGGGGAATCGCGACCGCCCACGAGATGTACCACCCGACGCCACTGCGCGACATCGACCGCTACTACTCCGAGTTCGTCCGGGTCGGTCACGGGTTGGGCGGGACCGAACTGCCGGCGACAAAAGAGGAAACCCTGGAATGTCTGAAGTCCTATCTGCCCAAACTCGCGTTGACCTACGGCGCCGCGATGTCCACCGGGCAGGCACTGCTGAGTAACCCCGATGTTCCGCAGATGGTCAAGTTCTTCGACTGGGGCATCCGCGACGCGATGACCGACTGGGCCGCGGAGATGATCATGTACACCCCACCGCACCCGGTGGAGCGTGCCGCCCGCCGTGCGGCGACGTGGGCGGCCATCAACACCACCCAGGCCGCGATGGGCCCACTGCGCGAGTTCCGGCAGGCCAAGCGCCGGGTCGCCAGCGGCACACTGGTGGATCACACCGAGCCCGCCTACGTCCCGGGCAGTGACCCGGTCCGTAGCCGCGAGGTCGTCGAACAGTCACTCTGAGCAGCCGAGAGCCGCGTAATTCGCCGCTTCATAAGCAAAGCTCTTAAGAAGTGCAGACACTCGCCCTCGGATGTGATGTCTGCCGCATTTCATCGCTGCCGATAAGCACTTTTCCGCCTGGCGCCATTGCGGACATCGTCGGGCAGCCGGTGTGTGAGCCGCCCTGGAAATCATTGGCCACCAGCGTCGTCGCGGGTATTCCCGGCGGGACGCACCGGAGCAGTAACGAAAACTCCCTGGACGACGTCTGAGGCTATTCGGCTCTTAACGAGACGCACCGGAACTTCTCTGTCGGTGCCCGCCGCTAGAATTGAGAACGACCGACACCATAGTTGTCGGAAGAAATTTCCTGGTTTTTTCACACTAAAGCCGGACCGCGGTCTGGCCAATGGAGGTGTCTTGAGAATGGCGAAGACGACGGGTGTCACCGCAGTAGCCGAACGGCCCACCGACGCGGTGCGGCTCTCGACGCTGTCGAACCCGCGTATTGCCACCACCAGTGACCTGCTGCCGGCAACGCGACCGGCCACCGAGCTGAGCCGGGTCGTGGGCGCGGCCCTGGGTGTGCTGTCCGGGCTGCCCGGCGCGGTCACCGATATGGCGTTGAGCCACGACGGCCACCAGTTGGTGGCCGTCCACTACGGCGACGACTCGGTGTCGGTCATCGATATCCCGACGCTGACGGTAAGTGCCACCGTGGCGGGGATCGCTGAGCCGTACGCGGTCGCCACCGCGGACCGCGCCTACGTCAACTCCGCCTCGAATGCCGAAGACAGCGTCGTCGCCATCGACCTGAAGGCCGGCGCAGCGCTGGCTGCCCAGGAGATCACGGTCGGTGCGCGCGGTATCGCGGTCAGCCTCTCCGGCGATGCGCTGTACGTGGCGCGCTCGGGCGATCAGATCGCCGATATCGCCGTGATCGACGTCGAGAGCGGCAAGTCCAAGACCATTGCGGTCACTCGATCGGCCGATGACTGGGTCGATACCCTTCGGATCAACTCCGATGGCACCCGCTTGTACGCCGCGCTCAACACCGATACCGGCGGCTCGCTTGCCGTCATCGACGTCCGGGCGGGCCGCGTGCTGCACACCGTTGCCCTCGGCGGGTCGATCGGTGATATCGCGGTTGATCGCGACAACCGCAGGGTGCTCGTCACCGGCTGGGACGACGAACTCGGCGGTGTGGTCAGGGTTGTGGATGCAGTGGCCGGCCGCGTCGTCGACACCATTGCGGTGGACGGGCTGCCGGTTCAGTTGGTGGTCAGTGGCACAACCGCCTATCTGGTTGACGGCTACCAGGTTGTGGTCATCGACACCGCCACCGCACGGATCGTCGACCGTATCGACACCGAAAGCCCGGTTTCCTGTATCACGGTCAGCCGCGAGGGCGATCGCCTCTACATGGCGGACTACGCCGGTTCGATCACCGCGATTGAGGTCGCCGAGGCAAATGAGTTACGCGCGGCGTCCTGAGTGCTATCGCTGGGTCTTTCGCGCTATCGCTGTGAACAGTTCAGCGATACGGAGATGGTCTGGCTGGTCACGACGGGCACTAGGAAGTTAGAGCCTCGGCTGCCCAAACCCGGCCCGACATAGGGCACCCACTGGGTCATCGTCTGCGGATTGCGTACGCTGGCCACCACGCAACTGGACATTGGGCCGGTGCCGATCTTGTCGATAGTGACCGTGTAGCCCTCTTTCTGGAGCCGGTTGACCGTGTCCTGGGCGGACTCGTCGGCCCAAGCCCGTCCGGCGGGCGCGGCCAATACGCCGCAGGCCACCGCCGTCACGACAAGTATCGCCAACCTGCGCATTGCCGCCTCCTGAACGTACGTTCGGGTCAATGATCCTCTACATGTATCGCCGGCGACAGCCCCATCGTTCCAGGAACGCGGGGGTTGCGCTGAGGGAGTAGGGGTCGGTCGCGGTCTGCAGCGGCGATACTATGCGCCCACCAGCAGGTAAACGCGATCGAAGGTGACCCCCATGCACAGCACCATGCAGAACCGCCCGCTCACCGTCGCGGAGATCCTGCGGTACGCGGTCAACGTCCACGGCGACCGCACGGTCACCACCGCCACCGGCGACGGCTTCCGGCATGCGACCTATTCCGAGGTCGGACGCCAGGCTGCCCGGTTGGCCAACGCACTGCGCCGGCTGGGGATCGACTCGGATCAACGGGTTGCCACCTTCATGTGGAACAACCAGGAGCACCTGGAGGCCTACGTCGCGGTTCCGTCGATGGGCGCGGTGCTGCACACCCTCAATATCCGACTGTTTCCCGAGCAGATCGAGTTCGTGGCCCATGAAGCCGACGATCAGGTAGTCATCGCCGACATGTCATTGGCGTCGATACTTGGACCGGTTCTGCCTCAGATGGATACCGTCCACACCGTGATTGTGGTCGGATCCGGTGATCTGGCGCTATTCGAGGCTTCGGGCAAGCGGGTACTGCGCTATCACGAGATCACCGCCGCGGAGTCCGATGAGTTCGAGTGGCCGGAGATCGACGAGAATTCGGCTGCGGCAATGTGTTACACCAGTGGAACCACCGGCAATCCGAAGGGCGTGGTGTACGGGCACCGCTCGAGTTACCTGCATTCGATGGCCGTCTGCAGTGGAAACGGGATGGGATTGAGCTTCTCGGACAAGGCTTTCGCGATCGTGCCGATGTTCCACGCGAACGCCTGGGGACTGCCGTACGCCGCCCTGATGGCGGGCGCCGACATCGTGTTGCCGGACCGTTTCATGGACGCCAAGTCACTGGTGCATCTCATTGAGACGCAGCGCCCGACGGTCACCGGCGCGGTGCCCACGATCTGGAACGACGTGATGAACTACCTGGATCGCGAACCCGGTCACGACATCTCGTCGCTGCGACTGGTGGCGTGCGGGGGATCGGCGGTGCCGGTGTCGTTGATGCAGACCTTCGAGCAGCGTTACGGCGTGCAGATCCGGCAACTGTGGGGGATGACCGAGACCTCGCCGATGGCGACGCTGGCCTGGCCGGTACCCGGTACCCCTGCGGACAAGGTGTGGGATATCCGGGCCACCCAGGGACGGCCGATGTGCGGGGTGACGGCCCGCATCGTCGACGACCACGGCGCCGTGCTGCCGAATGACGGCGTGGCCGTGGGTGAACTGGAGGTCTGCGGACCGTGGATCACCGGCTCCTACTACCGCAATACCGACCCGTCAAAGTTTGAGTCTGGTTGGCTGCGCACCGGCGACGTCGGTCGGATCGACCCCATGGGCTACATCACGCTGACCGACCGCGCCAAGGATGTCATCAAGTCCGGCGGCGAATGGATTTCCTCGGTGGAGTTGGAGAACACCCTGATCGCCCATCCGTCCGTGCGCGAGGCCGCGGTGGTCGGCGTCCCCGACGAGCGGTGGCAGGAACGTCCACTGGCCGCGGTGGTGCTGCAGGAGGGCGTCGAGTTGACTCCGGGTGAGCTGAAAAACTTCCTCGCCGACAAGGTCGCTCGGTGGTGGATACCGGAGCGCTGGACGTTCATCGACGAGATCCCGCGCACCAGCGTCGGCAAGTACGACAAGAAGACCATTCGGGCGCGCTACGCCGAGGGCGCCTATGCGGTCATCACTATCTAGCGTTCCGCACGCCGATAGGCGGTGACGACCGCCGCCCCGCCCAGGCCGATATTGTGTTGCAAGGCGGCGGTGACGTTGTCCACCTGCCGGGCATCGGCGGTACCGCGCAGCTGCCAGGTCAACTCGGTGCACTGCGCGAGTCCGGTCGCGCCCAGGGGATGGCCCTTGGAGATCAGCCCGCCGGACGGGTTGACCACCCAGCGCCCACCGTAGGTGGTGTCACCGGAGTCGATCAGCTTCGGCGCCTCACCGGCTCCGCACAGGCCCAATGCCTCATAGAGCAGCAACTCGTTGGCCGAGAAGCAGTCGTGCAATTCGATGACCTGAAAATCTTCCGGGCCTAGGCCGCTCTGGTCATAAACCTTTTGTGCCGCTTGGGCATTCATATCGTGGCCGATGATATTGCGGGCTGATCCGTCGAACGTTGAAGCGAAATCAGTGGTCATCGACTGCCCGACGATCTCTACTGCTTGGCCGGCCAGACCGTGGGAGTCGACGAAAGCCTCGGATGCCAGTACCACCGCGGCTGAGCCGTCCGATGTCGGCGAGCATTGCAGCTTGGTCAGCGGATCGGAGATCATCTTGGCGCCGAGAATGTCGTCGAGGCTGTATTCCTGCTGGAACTGCGCGTAGGGATTGTTCACCGAATGCTTGTGGTTCTTGTAGCCGATCTTGGCGAAGTGTTCGGCGGTGGCGCCGTATTCCCGCATGTACTCCCGGCCAGCAGCGCCGAACATCCACGGGGCGACCGGAAAAGTGAGTTCGTCCAATTCCACGAGCGCCTTGATGTGGTTGCCCAGTGGTGACTCGCGATCCTGCGCCCCACCGCCCAGCGAACCCGGTTGCATCTTCTCAAAACCTAACGCCAACGCGCAGTCCACCAGTCCGCCGCGGACTGCCTGGGCCGCCAGGAACAGCGCCGTGGAACCGGTCGAGCAGTTGTTGTTGACGTTGACGATCGGGATCCCGGTCATGCCGAGTTCGTAGAGGGCGCGCTGGCCGCAGGTTGAGTCACCGGCGACGTAGCCGACGTAGCCCTGTTCGATGTCGGTGTAGGCGACTGAAGCATCAGCCAGTGCCTTGGTACCCGATTCGCGGGCCATATCCGGATAGTCCCAACCCTCGCGGCTGCCGGGTTTTTCGAACTTGGTCATCCCGACCCCGACGACGAACACCCTGTTCGGCATAACGGCCCCTTCCGTGGTGGCGATTGACATTAGTGCAGGTGAGATTAGAACCTGTTCTAGTTCTTCGAGAAGACGCGTTAGTGCGGCTCGAGTAAGGCCTGCGGCCCGCGCAGCATCAACTGCCGACCGATGATGATGCGCTGAATCTCGCTGGCGCCCTCCCAGATTCGCTCCACCCGCAGTTCCCGGTACATCCGCTCGGCGACGTTCTCGCGCATGTATCCGCGGCCACCGAAGATCTGTACTGCCCGGTCGGCGACCCGGCCGGCCATCTCCGAGCAGTACAGCTTGGCCATCGACGCCTGACCGTGCAACGTCTTGCGGTCCATGCCGGCGTCGATGCCGCGGGCCACCTCGTAGAGCAGGCTTCGAGCGGCGAACAACTCGGTCGCGCTGTCGGCCAGCATTCCGGCGACCAACTGATGCTCGCCGAGTGGCTTGCCGTCGACGATCCGGTCCTTGGCGAACGCGGTGGTCTCGTCGACCAGGCGCTGTGCCGCGCCCACGCAACGCGACGACACCATGATCCGCTCGAAGCGGAACCAGTCCTGAGTGAACGTCATGCCCTCGCCTTCGGCGCCGACCAGATGTGTCGCGGGAACGCGCACGTCGGTGAACGACACGATCGGATGCTCGTCGGGAATGTGGTGGGTGTACTTGGGGCTGCGCACCACCTCCACGCCCGGGGATGGCAGATCCACCACCAGCAGGACGTGGTCACCGTGGTGGTCGCCGCCGTCCAGGCGGGCTTGGACGAAGACGTAATCGGCGAGGTTGTAGGAGGTGACGTGCCACTTGACCCCGTTGATGATGTAGTCGTCCCCGTCGCGCCGGGCCGTGGTCTCCAGTGCCGAGACATCTGAGCCGGCGAACTCCTCGGTGATCGCGTAGGCCTCATGCTTCTCACCCCGCACACCGGGAAGAAGCCAGCGTTGGAGTTGATAGTCGGTAGCGACATCGGCCCACCACTGCGGTGGGGTGTGCATCACCCAGGCCAGCGCGTTGGTAGCTCGACCGGTCTGTTCCTGTACCAGAACCTGTTGCAGCGCAGTGAATCCCGGGCCTCCCACCGATGTGGGCATATTGGTGGCATAAAGCCCCAGTTCGATCGCGCGATGGTGGTGTTGGGCGGCGAGTTCCTCGGGAAGGTATCCGCCGGCCAGTTCTGCCTCGACCTCGTAGGGGATCAGACTGTCGACGAAGGCCCGCGCGGTGTCCTGGATCCTGATGTCCTCGGCCGTCAACCCATACATCGCCCGCGCGCTCCACTCCTCTTGACTGAGCGTTCAGTCTATGCCACGGTCTGCTGATATGACCATTTCCGCGAGCGCAGATGTGGTGGTGGTCGGCGGTGGCACGGTTGGGGCGTGGACCGCGGTGCAACTCGCCGAGCGCGGTGTCCGGCGGGTAGTGCTGCTCGAGGCCAGAACCCTCGGTGCGGGCGCCAGCAGTCGGGCTGCCGGAATGGTGCGTGCCCAGGGCGGCACCGAGACCGCCATCCGACTCGGCATGCGAACCCAGGACTTCTATCGATCCACCGGCGACCGCTTTCCACTGGACTGCGGTTTCATCGCCCAGGGGTACCTGATGCCGTGCTTCACCGAGGATGAGGTGTCTCAGGCTCATCAACGGATCGCGTTGCAGCAGCGCCTCGGCCTGGACGTCGAGTGGGTATCGAGTGCTCAGATCGACAGCCGGGAGACGGGCTTGGCGCCCGGGGTGACGATGGGCGCCTCCTACGCGCGCGGAGACGGCTACATCGAAGCGTCGCGCAACGTGCTGGCCTACACCGCCGCGCTGATCGCCCACCGGGTCGACATCCGGGAACGGTGCGCGTTCACCGGCCTGCGCACCGCCGGCGGGCGGGTGGTCGGCGTAGACACCTCGTCCGGACCCATCGATGCCGACCGGGTGGTGCTGACCGGCGGTCCGACCCTCGGCGAGGTGGGTGCGCTGGCCGGCGGCCGAATCCCGGCCGGCGGTGCTCGCCACCAGGTGGTTGTCACCGAACCGGTGCTGTCAGTGGACGTCCACCAACTGCCGATGGTCTTCGACGTGACGTCTGGGATCTACTGGCGTCCCGGCGCGGCCGGGGGATTGCTGTGGGGCATGAGCAATCCCGATGAGCAACCCGGTGAGGCTGTGGGTTTCGACCCGGTCTACTACGCGCAGGCCCGCGACCGCATCGAGGAGATCTTCCCCGCGGTGGCCGGTCTGGGCCTGCGGCGTACCTGGGCGGCCACCATCGACTACACCAGCGATCACACCCCGATATTGGGCCCACTGCTCACCGAGGATGGCCCGGTTTCGGGCACGGTGGTGGCAAGTGCGGCCGGACACGGCATGATGTGGGGGCCCGCGGTCGCCGAGGTGGCTGCCGATCTTGTCATCACCGAAAAGTGTCCCTGGCTTGATGTCACCGACCTTGGCCTGGACCGGTTCGACGCGCACGGCAACAGTCGCCTGGCACCCGATCCGATCTCCCTGCCGTTTCCGGAAAGCGTTGCCCAACAGGAGAAAGCAAGGATCAACACATGAGTGAAGCTGTCACCACCCCCGTACTGGCCGATGCCGTCAACGCTGAGTTGGAGGACTGGGGCCCGCTGGATGAGGCCACCGGTCATCCGATGGCGACCCACGGTGTCGAGATCTGGGCCCAGGGCACCGCATCGGCTGGCATCTGGCAGTGCGCCCCCGGCCCGTCGCACTGGGTATTGGATACCAACGAGGTCATCTACCTGGTAGCCGGCCGGATGACGGTCACACCGGACGGTGGGCAGTCCAAGGAGATCGGCGTGGGTGATGTCGCGGTGTTCCCACTCGGCTGGTCGGGCACCTGGGAGATCCACGAGACCGTTCGCAAGGTCTACTCGATCTTCTGATTTCGCACGATCACCAACGCGTCCACGGCGATCACGCCGGCCGGCGAGGCGATGACGGGATTGGCCTCGACGGCGTCGATGACGTCGCCGAGTTCGAGTGCCAGTTGGGAGAATCCGGCGATGACGGCGGCCAGTGCGTCAGTATCGACCGGTGGCTCACCGCGCCAGCCGGCCAGTAACGGAGCAATGCGCAGCGAGCGCAGCATCCGCACGGCATCGGCTGACGTGATCGGGGGGCAGGCGACGGCGCGGTCGGCGAGTAACTCGACCATGGTCCCGCCGGCCGCGACCACGATGAGCGGGCCGAAGTTTGCGTCGCGAACCACGCCGACGGAGACCTCGACGCCGGCCTGGGCCATGGCGTGTACGCTCACCGCCGGACCCAGACGATCGGCCATCGACCGGTAGGCCTCGCTCAGCGCTGCCGCATCGGCGATACCGAGGACCACACCACCCACATCGCTTTTATGGTCGGCGCCTGAGGTTTTCAGTGCCACCGGGTAGCCGACGGCCTCCGCAACCGCCAGCACATCATCGAGATCGTCGGCAACGCCGGGTGCGGCGATCGCGATGCCGTAGTCCGCCAGCAGTGCGAACGCCGCATGGGCATCCCAATCAGGGGCGGTGAGTCGCGATGACCAACGCTGTTGCCGATCAGCGTCGATGAGCGCGGTGCTGGTATTGGCAGGCAGCGGCCATCGGGCCAGATGCCCGAGTGCTGCGATGCCACTCCGGGCATTCTCCAACACTGCAATACCGTTGCTGCGCAGACGTTCCGCGGTGGCCCTGTCGACGGCGGATGGCACCGACGCCAGTACGGAGATCGGCGCTTCGGTGCTTGCCGCAACCTCGATGACGGCATCTTGGTAGGCGGTGTCACCGTCGAATTCGCTGACCAGATCGACGGCCAGTGCGGTCACCGCAACCGCGGGATCGTCGACGATCGCCTTCAAACTGCTGTTGAACAGGGTCCTGGTGTCGGCACCGGTGCCCCACAGGTCCAGCGGATTGGTGGCGATCAGCCCCTCGTCGAGCAGATCGGTGATGGTGGCCAGCGTGGTGTCGCCCAGTTCGGCGAACTCGACCCCGAGATCGTGTGCGAGATCGGCACACAACGCCCGTTCGGCCCCGGAGTCGTGAACGGTGGCGATCCCGACCGAACCCGGCCGGCGCCGTCGGCCGGACTCGAAAAGCTCTATGGTGTCGCACAATTCGGCCATATCGCTCACCCGGACCGCCCCGGTCTGCGCACAGAAGGCCTCCCATCCGATGTCCTCGCCGGCTAGTGCCCCGGAGTGCGCCGCCACCATCTCCCGGCCGCGCGGGGAGTGGCCGACCGACAGGATCACGACGGGCACGTCCTGTTCGGCGGCGCGATGCAGGGCGGCGCGCAGCCTGCTCACCGCCCGGGGTGTCTCCAGCAGCAGTGCGATCAGGGCGGTGCCGGGGTCGTCGAGCGCGTAGTCGACGTAGTCGGCGGCACCGGTGACCAGTTCCTGGCCGGAGGAGACCGCCAACCGGAAGCCGAATCCCCGGTTTGCGCGCAGCAGGGTGGAGAACGCTGATCCCGAGTGGGTGATCAGTGAAACCCCCCCGGCGGCAAGGGGATTGGGTTCCAGGTATCCCAGCGCGCGCAGTCCGGTCACATTGTTGACGAACCCCATGCACCCCGCACCGCAGAGCGCCATTCCGGCCGCCGTCGCCACCGCGGAGATTTCCTCCCGGAGGCCGGAGGTGTGCGCGGAGCCGAACACGACCGCCCCGCGCGCTCCGGCGGCAGCCGCGGCCTCGAGTTCGTCGCGCAACGCCGCGTCAGGCACGCCCAGGAGCACCAGATCCACGGGCTCGTCGAGTGCGGCCAGCGACGGTGCGCAGACAACCCCGTTGATGTTCTGATAGCGGGGATTCACCAGGTGCATTCGTGCGGAACTGCGCAGGCCTTCGAGGATCATCCGGGCCCCGAAGCTGTCGGGCCGTGCACTGGCCCCGACAAGTGCCACCGAACGGGCGCCGAGCATCGCGTCCACCGCGGCGCTGCGCAGCCTGCCGCCGGGCACATGCCCGGGTGAGGCCGGAGTCAGGAGCGCCTGCCCAGCGCGGCCAGGCCCCTGCGGCTACCACGCTTCTTGTCCGCAAGCGCCGCCCGTGCGGCCTGCCAACCGGGAATACCGCAGACGCCGCCGCCGGCGTGGGTTGCCGAACTTCCGTTGTAGAGGCCGGCGATCGGGGTGCGGTAATCGGCGAAGCCTGGTGCGGGCCGCATATGGAACAGCTGCTCCAGCGACAGTTCGCCGTGGAAGATATTGCCGCCGATGAGCCCGTACTCCACTTCCATCTCGTGCGGGCCGACGATATCGCGATGCAGGATCGAGCCCTTGAAGCCGGGTGCGACCTCGTCGTAGAGGTCGATGAGCCGGTCGGTGTAGGCCTCGAGTTCCTCGGTGTGCGGTTCGCTCGCCCACTCGGACGGGACCCACTGGGTGAACAGCGACATGATGTGCGTTCCATCGGGATTCAGCGTCTTGTCCAGTGTGGTGGGGATGACGCTGTCGCTGAACGGTGCCAGGGCCGGCCGGCCGGCGCGGGCGTCCTGGAACGCCGCCTCGATGAACTCCATGGACGGGGCCATCTCGACCGAGCCGGTGTGGTGCTCGGCCTGACCGCGACTCGGATTGGCGGTGAAGCTCGGCAACTCGCCCAGGGCCAGGTTGATCTTCACCACCCCGCTGCGGGTCTTCCAATGCTCGATGTCGTTGACGAAGTCCTCAGGCAATTCGTGGCGAGGGATCTGGTCCAGGAATGCGGTGCGGGGGTGCAGTGTGGTCACCACCAAAGGCGCGTGGATCTCGTCGCCGTTATCGAGCGTCACGCCTTGGACCCGGCCGTTGCGGACCAAGACTTTCGACACCCGCGCGTTGGTGCGGATCTCGGCGCCAAAGCCCCGTGCCGAGCGGGCGATGGCATCCGACACCGCACCCATACCGCCCTCGGGGTAACCCCAGCTACCCATCTGGCCGTCGCCGACGTCACCGATCGAGTGGTGCGCCATGACGTAGGCGGTTCCGGGTTCATACGGGCCGGCCCAGGTACCGATCACGCCGTTGACCGCGAGCGAGCCCTTGATTTCAGGAGACTCGAACCAGTCGTCGAGGAGGTCAGCGACGCTCATCGTGAGCAGCCGGGTGACGTCAGCGGTACTGCGGACCGTGATACCCCGCTTGCTCCACGCGAGCTTGGCGAGATCGGCCAGATCCGAGGGACGCCGCGAGCCGATCTTGGGTGGCACCTGCGTCAAAAGCGGCCCGAGAAAGTCGCCGAGCCCTTCCAGCCACGCGTTCCACTTGGGATAGGCGTCGGCGTCCTTCTTCGACCACTTGGCCATTTCCTCATGCGTGCGGGCCGGGTCCTCGTAGATCGTCAGCGATCCGCCCTCGGGGAAGGCCTGGTAGTACGGACCCATCGGATGCACCTTGTAGCCGTTTTGCTCCAGGCTTAGATCTTTGACGATCGTCGGCGGCATCAGGCTCATCACGTAGGACAACCGGGTGACGCGCAGGTGCGGTGCGTCCTCCCACGGCGATTCGGTGACCGCCGCACCGCCCAGCGATGACCGCGATTCCAGCACCAGGGTCCTGGCTCCCGAGCGGGCGAGATAGGCGGCCGAGACCAGCCCGTTGTGGCCGCCGCCGATGACGATTGCGTCGTAGGTGTTGGACATGAACGCCCCACTTCCATTGGCCCCGCAGATATCTTGACTGACTGTTCAATCTAACCAAGTGTTAGGCTTTCAACAAGTGCAAGCGCCGACCTGGGAGCACGAATCGATGGCAGAACCCGCACCCGCAACCGAGAACAATGAGGCTCGTCGCATCCAGATGTTACGCGCGGCGGCCGAGTTGATCTGTGAGCGCGGCTTCTCCGATACCCGGATCTCCGATGTCGCCAAGCGTGCCGGAGTGAGTTCGGCCCTGGTGATCTACTACTTCGGCACCCGGGATCGGTTGCTGGTCGATGCCTTGCGTTTCTCTGAGGAATCGTTCTACGAGGCGGCCGAGCAGATGCTGGCTGAGGTTCCTTTTGTGCGCGAGCGGATTTCGTTGCTGATCGAATGGACCTGCATTCCGTCCCGCGACGGTGAGATTCCCGGTGCCTGGGGACTCTGGTTCGACTTGTGGGTACAGGCCTTCCGGCACGAGGAGGTCAAGGCTGGCCGGGTTGAACGTGACGCTCGCTGGCGGCGGATGATCGTCGACGCGATTAAGTCGGCCGAAGTCGAAGCCACGGTTCATCCTTCGATGTTCGCACTCGAGTTCGCCGCACTGCTCGACGGATTGTCGATTCAGGTCGCACTGGATGACCCAGAGGTGAACGCGAAGGTCGCCTACGATATCGCTATGCGATTCGCCGAACGCGAGCTCAACCTGCCCGCCGAAGGACGCCGCATTCGGCCGAAGTCGGTCGCCGGACCCAAGTCAGTCGGGCGTAGTCGAGTTCGTTGAGGCGTCAGCCGACTTTCCCGGCGGGCACCGCGGCCACCGTGGCGGGGCTGCGATGGAGCACCCGCACCGCGTCCGGAGCACACACGCAACTTACTGCCAATCCGGGCCGGTAACCGACGGACTGTGGTCCGGAGTGGTTGGGCACATCAACGACCAGAGCGGCGGACTCGCCGACGTCGACGTGTACCTGCGTCGAAGCTCCGAGGTAGACGACTTCGGCCACGGTTCCGGCAATGGCGTTGTACCCGGCCGGCACCGGGTCGTGAGGAAGTTGCACGGTCATGCGTTCGGGCCGGATCACGACGGCGGCCGGTCCGGGTGCGCAGCCGTTGTCGACGACGGCGTCGAGCCGCGCCGACATCGCTGAACACACGGCAGTGGCGCCGGTGCACTCCAGCACGTGGGCATCAAAGATGTTCGCGGCACCAAGAAACCCCGCGACATAGGTCGTCGCCGGCGCGGTGTAGATCTCCTGCGGGGGACCAACCTGCTCCACTCGTCCCTCGGCCAGCACCGCGATCTGGTCGCTCATCGTCAGCGCTTCCTCTTGGTCGTGGGTCACGTAGACAAAGGTGATACCGACCTCACGCTGAACTGCGCGCAGCTCAAGCTGGAGTTGCTTGCGTAGTTTGGCATCTAGCGCGCCGAGCGGCTCGTCGAGCAGCAGAACCCGTGGCCGTAGCACCAATGCGCGTGCCAGTGCGACCCGCTGCTGCTGGCCACCGGACAGCTGGGTGGGCCTGCGTTTGGCGAATTCATTCATCTGTACCAGGTCGAGGGCGACGCCGACGCGTTCCTTCGTCTCGGCCTTGGTGGCTTTGTGGTAGCGCAGCCCGAATGCGACGTTATCCCAGACGTTCATGAAGGGAAACAGTGCGTAGGACTGGAACACCGTGTTGACCGGTCGCTTGTGCGGCGGGTCGGCGACGACATCGCGGCCGTCGAGTTCGATACGTCCGGAGTCCGGCTTCTCGAAGCCGGCGATCATCCTCAGGGTGGTGGTTTTGCCGCAGCCCGATGCGCCCAGTAGTGAGTAGAACTGTCCGGCGGGAATGTCGAGATCGATACCGGTGACGGCGGGAACTCCGCCGTAGGCCTTGGCCAGCTTCTCGAGCCGGATCGCGCCGCCACTCACCGGACGCCCGGGACTGTGGTCAGTCCGCCACCGCTTCGGCTAGCCGCGCAAAGTTCGCGGCGAAGCGGTCGACATCGGCATCGTCGTGCTGGACGGACAATAACCATTGTTCGATCTTGCCCCACGGCGGCATGAAAACACCGCCGTTGTGCTGCATGAGCCAGTGCAGATGCCCGATATTGGTGTCGATCTGCAGGAAATCGCGGAACTCGCGGACCGGTTCTGACCGGAAGGTCACGCAGCCCTTGGCCCCGAGGCTGACCACGCGCCAGCCGTAACCGTGCTCGGCGATGGTTGCTTCCAGACTGGACCGCAGCCGGGCGGCAAGATGATCAAGATGCGCGTAGCCCTCGGGGGTGAGGACCTCGGAGAGGTTGGCTCGAGTGGCGGCCATCGCGAGTGGATTGCCGTTAAAGGTGCCCACCTGTTCGTAGCGGCCGTCAGCGATCGCCGACATGACTGCGGTAGTACCGCCGATCGCGGCGACCGAGATGCCGCCGCCCAAGGCCTTGGCCAGGCAGACCATATCGGGTGTGACGCCGGATAGTCCGGTGATTCCTGCGGGCCCGGTAGTGAACCCGGTCTTCACCTCATCGAAGATCAGCAGCGCTCCCGCCGCGTGCAGTATCTCGCGGATCGCGGCCAGGTAGCCGTGATCGGGGGGGATGATGCCGGCGTTCATCATCGCCGGTTCGACGATCATGCCGGCAATTTGGTCCGGGTGCTCAGCCAGTGCCCGGGCAACCGCCTCTGGGGCATTGAATGGCACGATGACGACTAAATCCCTTATTGCAGAGGGGATTCCGGAGTTTCCGGGCACGCCGTTCGGGTGGTCGCGCGGGCCGACTTCGTCGGCCTCTGGCAGCACGGACACCTGTACTGAGTCGTGGTGGCCGTGGTAGCAGCCTTCAACTTTGATGATCAGATCGCGCCCGGTCACCGACCGGGCCAGATGCACGGCGTCCATGGTGGCTTCAGTACCTGAGTTGGCGAATCGCCACTGTGGCAGGCCGAAGCGGCGGGCCAATTCGCCGGCATTCCAGATGGCGTCCTCGGTGGGTTGTGCGAAATGCGTTCCACGGCGCACCCGGTCACTGACGGCGGCGACGATCGCCGGGTGCGCGTGGCCTGCGATGGATGCGCCGTAACCACCGTGCATGTCGACATACTCGGTGCCGTCGACGTCGTAGACCTTCGACCCGGCGCCGTGGCTCATCCACACCGCCTGCGGTTGGGCGATCTGCCAGTTCGAGGTGGCGCTGCCGGCGAGATGTCCACCGGCGAGTGCGATGAGTTCGGTGCTGCGCGGCTGCCGGCGCAGAAACACCTGCTCCTCATGTTCGATCAGGGCAGCGACGTCGCCCCGGACCGGTCTATCGATGGTCGGGGATGCCACGGGGAACCTCCACTCGATTGCCCTGTCCACCTGGGAAGAGGCGGCCAGGACAATTCCTGACTGAGCGTTCAGTCTATGCCAGAGTCCGCGGGCCGACAAGCAGTGAAACGCGAGATGATCTAACGCCGGGCATCGGCACCCCAAGTGTGCGAGAGTCCAGGGACCGACAAACTTGCGACTTCGGAGGACCGAATGGCAGTTCCCAACCGACCCAGTTCGAGCCGACGGCAGTTTCTACTGCGCGCCGCACTCCTGGCGGGCGGAACACCCGCCCTGATGGCGTTTCTTGACGCCTGCGCCAAGGGCGACCAGACGTCGTCGTCGACTACGAGTATGAAAATCGCGTCTCCAGACAAACCGGCCACCTGGGATATCGCGAAGGACAATGAGCCGATCGCCGACGGGCTTGGTCCGGAGAAGGCCGCGACATTGCAGTTGTACACCTATGCCGACTACGTCTCGCCGGATGCGGTCAAGTCGTTCGAGGAGAAGTACGGCACCACCGTTGCGGTTTCGACCTTCAACGATACCGACGAGGCGATCACTAAGATTCGTGCCGGTAGCGTTGACTACGACGTCTTCTTCCCGAGCTACGACCAGATTGGGAAGCTGGTGAACGGTTCGCTGTTGCGACCGCTGAATCACAGCTACGTTCCCAACATCAAGAACGTGTGGCCGGTGTTCACCAACCCCTTCTATGACCAGCAGTGGCGCTACACCACGCCCTACACCGTGTACACGACCGGTATCGGCTGGAACAACACCGTGGTGCCGGCCGATATCGGTGCGCTGGCCAATCCCTATGAGTCACTGTGGGATCCTGCCTACACGAACAAGACGGCAGTGATCGATGACTGGCACACCGCGATGTCGATGGTTCTGTTGAAGCTCGGCATCACCGACGTGAACACCTCATCGGCGGCCGATCTTAAGTCAGTCGGCGAGCAGTTGACCGCGCTGGTCGCGGCAACGTCGCCGAAGGTCACGATCACGATGTACACCGACGTTCCCACCGGCCAGATCGGACTGACGCAGATGTGGTCCGGTGACATCATCAGTGCGCAGAACTACCTGCCGGAGGGTGCGACGGCCGAGGTCCTTCGCTACTGGTTCCCCACGGACGGAAAAGGTTTGGTCGACAACGATCTGATGGTCATTCTGCGGGGCGGGAAGAACCCGGTGCTATCGCACCTTTTCATCAACCACATGCTGGAGACCGAATCCGCGAAGCAGAACTTCAAGCAGATCGGCTACCAGCCGCCCCAGGTCTCGATGAATCCGGACTCCCTGGTGGCGGACGGCTTCGTTGCGGAGAACATCAAGTCCGCCATCGTTCGGCCCGAGTACTACGACGTCGGTTACCGGATCCTTGAACTCGATCCCGATAACGACGCGGCGTGGCACAACGTCTGGCGTGCCTTCAAGGCTGGGGGATCCTGACCCCGGTGACGCTGACGGAGGTTGCGGCGCAGGTTAAGCCGCAGTCGAAGCGGGCGCGAGGAAGTGCGCTCGGGCCGGCCTTGGCCGTGCCGGGCATCATCTGGCTGCTGCTGTTCTTCCTCGCGCCGCTGTACGTGGTTTTGGCCATCGTCTTCGGCCGAACGGATCCGATCTTCCGCACGGCCGTCCCGGTGTGGAATCCGTTGCGGTGGAACCCATCCCAGTTCAACTATGTACTGAGTCGCATCGTCGGGGATAACGGCATATTCGGCCCGGCACTGCTTCGCACCGCGATCTACGTCCTGCTGGCCAGTCTGTTATGCCTCCTGCTGGCCTTCCCGGTCGCGTACTACACCGCCAGGTTGTCCGGTAGGTGGAAGGGTTTGTTGCTGGCCGCGTTGATCGCGCCATTCTGGATCAGCTACATGATGCGGATGCTGGCCTGGGTGAACCTGCTTCAGGACGACGGACTGGTCAACCGGTTGTTCAGCCTCGGCGGATTCTTCGACGTCCGGACACATTGGTTGACCGGCCAGCCGGTGGTCGTCGTGCTGGGACTGGTCTACGGCTACGTCGCGTACATGATCCTGCCGCTGTATGCCGGATTGGACCGCCTTCCGCAGTCCACACTGGAAGCGGCCCGCGATCTCGGCGCCGGTCGGTTCGCGTCGTTCTGGCGCGTCACGCTTCCGATGTGCCGGCCGACCATCGTGGCGGCGGTTCTGCTGACCTGTCTGCCGATGCTCGGCGACTACTTCACCTCCGACATGCTCTCGGCCTCACCGAAGACCGCCATGGTGGGCAACCTGATCAACGACAGCGTGCAGTCGCCTGGGCAGACCGGCCAGGCCGGCGCGTTGGTGATGCTGGTTCTCCTGGTCGCGGTGGTGCCGATGTTTTACTACGTCCGGGTCACCGCCCGCGGGGATGTGGCGTCGTGAGGGGCCCGGTCGCGTGGTGGAACGACCCCTGGCGCCCCCCGCGTTTCCTGGTCGCGGTCACCTTCGGGTATCTGGCGTGGTCGCTGATCCCGGTGCTGATCGCGGTCATCTTTTCGTTCAATGATGGACGGTCCCGGACCGTCTGGCAGGGCTTCTCCACCCGTTGGTACTTCGGCGATCCGACCAAGTCGGTCTGGCACGATGCGGCATTGCACACCGCCCTACTCCAGACGTTCAAGTTGGGCGTGATCACCACCCTTATCACGGTGCCACTCGGCGTGATGTTCGCGATCGGGATCGATCGCTGGCGGGGTCGGTTACCTGCTGGAGCTAATTTGCTCATGCTGGTCTCGTTCGTCCTGCCCGAAGTATTGCTGGCGGTTGCACTGCTGTTCGTGGTGACCTCGCTGCCATTGCCGATCAGTTTGGGCACCGGGGCCCAGGTACTTGGTCTGGTCACCTTCCAGATCGCCTATCCGGCCGTGTTGGTTCGTGCACGCCTGGCCACCATCGGTACCCAATACGAAGAAGCCGCACAGGATCTCGGGGCGTCGCCGATCGCGGCATTGCGCAGGGTGACGCTGCCGATGTTAATGCCGGCGATTTTCGCCAGCACCGTTCTGGTGTTTGCCGACGTGATCGATGACTTCGTTCTGGTGCGCTACCTGTCCGGAAATTCCTCGACCGAACCGGTCTCGGTAAAGATCTACAACACCGCGCGCGCCGCCCCGACGCCGGCGCTCAACGCCCTGGCCACCCTGCTGTTGTTCGCCGCACTGCTCGCGATCACGGTGGGCTACCTGATTTACCGCCGGATGACTCGCGGGGATAGCACTGCAGGCGGCGGTATCGCGGCATTCGCGGGTGAGGCTTGAGCCCCCTTAGGGTAGACCTCGGCCATCGATCAGACTATTCTTGACTGCATGTTCAAACAATCGGATCCTGCCCCGGTACCTGCCGCCGGACTCGCCGCTGCGCTGGCACCGTTCGGTACCTCCCGCATGCTGCCGCGCGAGGCCTATGTCGACCAAGCGGTATTCGAGTGGGAGAAGCGCAACATCTTCTCCGGTTGGCACTGTGTCGGCCACGCAGCCGATCTTGACGGTGTCGGCGCGCAACGGGCGGTGGGTTCCGGTGCCAGTGGCATCCTGCTGGTCCGCGGAGACGACGGTGCTGTTCGTGCGTTCGCCAACGTCTGCCGCCATCGTGGCCATGAACTCATGCCCTGTGGAGCGAGCACCAAGCGGCGTGGGGTGGTGTGCCCCTATCACGCGTGGTCGTACAAGCTAAATGGCGAGTTGCGGAATGCTCCGGGATTCGACCAGCTCGACTCCTTCGATGCGGCGGAGTTCGGACTGACCGAACTGCGCCTTGTCGATTGGCACGGTTGGCTTTTTGTGGATCCCAGCGGCCTGGACGGCGACTTCGCCGATCATGTCGCCGGAACGGAGGAGATCGTCGGTCCGTATCGGCCGGAGGATCTCACCGTCGTCGCACGGCACTCCTACGAACTCGCCACCAACTGGAAGGTGATCGTCGAGAACTACCAGGAGTGCTACCACTGTTCGTCGATCCACCCCGAGCTGTCCAGGATCAGCCCGCCGACCAGTGGGGAGAACATCGAGATGCCCGGCAACTGGATGGGTGGCTGGATGTCGATGATCGATGAGGCCGAGACGATGTCGCTCTCCGGACGCAGCGGTGGGGTTGCCATCAAGGGCCTGTCCGAGCAGGAACAGCGAACCGTGATGTATCTGGTCGGATTCCCCAACCTGCTGGTGAGCCTGCACCCCGACTACGTGATGACGCACACGATGACGCCGCTTGCGGTGGACCGCACCCATGTCGAGTGCGCCTGGGCGTTCCCGAGGGAGGCCGCTGAACGCCCCGGCTTCGATCCGTCCTATGCGGTGGACTTCTGGGATCTGACCAACCGGCAGGACTGGGCGGCCTGCGAGTCGGTACAGCGTGGGCTGAGTTCGCCGCACGCTCGGCCCGGGCCGTTGGCACTGCAGGAGGATGGCGTCTACCAGTTCGTCACCCGGGTTGCCCGCGCCTACGCCGGCGAGCGCTGACCAACAGTCCGCTATTCGGCATCCTGACCGGCCGGCTCATCGGCGTGATTCGAAGCGGGCTAACAGCCCCCATCCGCGGCGGCCTGCACCGCGACGATGACGGCCGCCCGCTGCGCGTCGCTCAACTCCGCCCAGGTCTTCTTGAAGGTCGCCGGGCCGCTCGTCGCGGACGCCTGAAGCTCCTGCAGATACGGCTCCACGATGGTGTGCGGGTCTCCGCCCTTGGCAGTCATCCACTCCTTCGCGGCAAGGCAGGCCTGCGCGTATTGCTCCTCGGTGGATTGCGCGGGGACGTCGATTCTGGTGGTCACCCCATCCGGTGACACCCCGACGGGTTGCTGCCCGGACGCCCCATTGGGCTGCCCGGCAGCGGGTGCCGGATCAGGCGGGTTGGCGCCGGATCCACCTTCGGCTGAACAGCCCGTCAACGCGGTGGCCGCGGCAGACACGAGGAGGGCGGCGCTGAACTGGCGACGATATCCACGGCTGAGCATGATGGTCCTACTGGTCTTCGTCTGATCTGACCATCGGCCGTAGCCGCTCGGTTTTCTCGGGCGTCCATCCTGGCGGTTGCATGATCGCCGCCCAGGCGTTCACCACGTCTCTGACGTAGCGGTGGCCGTGGCCGTCCGGTACATCGACGGCGACAGCCATATCGGCGGACACCTGAAGGAACGTCACCACCGGTATCCACTTCATGTCATTGGACACGTCGTAGCCGCGTGGCTCGCGCAGCCAATCCGGTTCGGTGAAAAGAAGATCCGGTCTCCACCATGCGATCGGGTCGGAGCCGTGCTGCAGATACACCACCCGGGGATTGCCCCATGGCTGATCGGGGCGGCCGAGGTCGTCGGGTCGCGCGGCAAACCGGACGTTGGCGCCGTCGTCGAAGATCGGCAGCCATTCCGGTGAGCCGGGGTCGCGATTGAGGGTGACGTCATCGCGCATGGTGTTGTTGAACGTCGGTCCGGAGAACAGCGCTCCGTTGGTGCGGGCGATGATGTTATTGGGGCTCAGGAACGGCGCCTCGCCGCCGAAGGAACCGAGGCTCTCACCGAACACCACGATCTTGGGCCGCTGCGCTTCGGGTAGTGCGCGGACCTTAGCGTCTACCGCCTCGAAGAGGGTTTGACCGGCCTGGCGAGCGTTCTCCTTGTCGACCAGGAACGACAGCCAACTCGGCAGGAACGAGTACTGCATGCTCACGATCGCGGTGTCGCCGTTGTACATGTACTCCAGCGAGCCGGCTTCAGCCGCGTTGATCCACCCGGTGCCCGTCGTGGTGCCTACCGCAATGACCTTTCGCCTGAGCCCGCCGGCCCGTTCCAGTTCGTTGGCGGCCAGTTCGGCCTCGGCGCGAATGCCGGTGGTGGAGTTCAATCCGGCGTAGGCGCGGATGGGTTCGGTTGCGGGGGCGTTATTGAACTCGGTGAGTTGGGCGACGGTGGGCCCACCGCCGACGAAGATGCGTCCCTGATGGCCCAGTGACTCCCAGGACACCAGTGAGCCGGGGCCTCCGGAGCGCAGCGGTGTGCTCGGTGCCGGACGGGTCGGGTCCAGCTCGTCGTTGACCCTGGAGAAGGTTTTGTTCATGACGCTCATCGCACCCCGCACCACGATGCCGTTGATGATGGCGATATTCGCCGCGATCAGGAGCGCGATGACCACGACGACCGAAACCCGCGGTGGCGCAACGCGGTTGAGCTGGTGGACCAGGAACCGGACCAGCCGTCCCACGAGCTGGCCGATCTCGACGAAGACGAATAAGAAGACTACCGATAAGACCGCTGCCTGCAGGTAGTTGAACCACTGCAGCTGAGGAACGCCCATCAGGTCACGGACGTGGTTCTGCCAGTAGTGGAAGTACAGAACACCCGATACAAGTTCGACAGCGCCAACGATCATCAGGATCGGCCAGGCCCATCGCGGCGCGCGCGGACTCGTCGGCCGGGACCGCATGAACCGGATCAGCCACACCGCGAACACCCCGATGCCATAGCCGATCGCGCCGGCGAGGCCGCTGAGCAGACCCTGGAAAAGCGGGCCGCGCGGCAGCAGCGACGGTGTCATCGTCAGCAGGACGAACAACAGGCCGACGGCGGTTCCGGTGAACGTGTACCTGCGTTTCCACCAGTCCGGTTTGGGTTCGGCAGCTTTCGCGGCGATGGTTTCCGACTCGGCGACTGTCACGGGAGAAAATCTTAGCGGTGGGTGAAGTTCGGCGGTCGCTTGTCGGTGAAGGCCGCCATACCCTCGGTCTGATCGGCAGTGGCGAACGCCGAGTGGAAGAGCCGCCGCTCGTAGAGCAGGCCCTCGCTGAGCGAGGACTCGAAGGCCCGGTTGACGGATTCCTTAGCCATCCGGGACGCTGATCGCGACATCTGCGAGATCGTCGTGGCAACGGCGTTGGCCTCCTGGAGAAGGTCATCGGCCGGCACCGTCCGGGACACCAGGCCGATGCGTTCGGCCTCAGCGGCGTCGATGGTGCGCCCGGTCAGGATCATGTCCATTGCCTTGGCCTTGCCGACCGCCCGGGTCAGGCGCTGGGAGCCGCCCATACCGGGAAGCACACCCAGCTTGATCTCCGGCTGACCGAACTTGGCGGTGTCGGCGGCGATCAGCACATCGCACATCATGGCGAGTTCACAACCACCGCCGAGTGCGTAGCCGCCGACCGCGGCGATAAGCGGCGTACGTACCGCGGCGAGCTTGCCCCAGTCCGCGAAGAAGTCCGATCCGAACACCTCGGAGAACGACAGGGTGGCCATCTCCTTGATATCGGCGCCCGCAGCGAAAGCCTTGGCTGAGCCGGTGATGATGATGGCCCCGATGTCCGGGTCGGCATCGAATTCAGCTGCCGCATCGGTGACTTCGGCCATCACCTGACTGTTGAGGGCGTTGAGTGCCTCCGGACGGTTCAGGGTGATGGTGCCGACCCGCTCCGACCGGCTCACCAGAATGGTCTCGTAACTCACGTGTTCTCCGCTCTCGTTAAAAGGTCAGGTCCGGCTCGGCCGGCACGAAATAGCTCTGCACATCCTCGTCGGTCACCGCGGCAAGCGACACCGGGGACCACGTCGGGTTGCGGTCCTTGTCCACTACCTGGGCCCGGATACCCTCCACGAGGTCATGGGAGCGCACTGCCGCACAGGACACCCGATACTCCTGCACCAGGGTTTCTTCGAGGGTTGTGTAGTCGGCGGCTCGGCGAATCGACGCCACTGTGACCGCCAGCGCGATGGGGGAGCGGGTGGCGATGAGGTTGGCTGCGTCCGTGGCCGGGCCCGCATCGTGGCCGCGCAAAGCGGCGACGATGTCCGCGACGGTTTCGCCCGCGTAGCAGCGGTCGATCCAATCCCGTTGTGCAGCAAGCTGACTTGCCGGGGGCTGCCGGGTGAAGGTACGTAGCGCAACCTGTTCCCCATCGGCGACGACGGCGGTGGTGAATGCCTCCAGATCGGCGCGGGGAACATAGTGGTCGGCGAAACCCAGCACGATCGCGTCAGCAGCGGAGAACGGGGCACCGGTGAGGGCGACGTGCAGGCCGAGTAGTCCCGGTGCCCGGGCCAGCAGCATGGTGCCGCCGACGTCGGGGATCAAGCCGATGCCAACCTCGGGCATCGCGATCTTGGAGGTATCGGTCACCACGCGGGCGCTGCCGTGCATACCGATCCCGAGGCCGCCGCCCATGACGATGCCGTCCATCAGCGCGATATACGGTTTGGGAAAGCGGGCGATCCGGGCATTAAGGCGGTACTCGTCGAACCAGAACCGCCGGGCTTCGGCGCCTCCGACCTGCGCGCTGTGGTAAATCGCCACCACGTCACCACCGGCGCACAGTCCTCTGTCGCCCGCTCCGGAGACGACCACGGCCTTCACGGCGTCGTCGGTGGCCCAGGCTGTCAGCGCGGCATCCATGGCGGTGACCATGGTCTGGGTCAGGGAGTTGATGGCCTTCGGGCGATTAAGCGTCAGGAACCCGACTCCGCCGTCGACGCGGGTCAGGATCTCATCGACATCAGGGCCCACCAGGTAATCTCCCTCCGCGAAAGGTTGGATGTCCTAGTTTTACCAGGAAGATCTCAGGCCGCATCCACCGGGATGACGGGTAAGCTTGGGGTGCGAGCGACAATTCCGCTGTGAAGTTCATGGGAACTGATCGGGGACCGTCATTCGTTAGCTCATTGTTCGTTGGTTCATTGTTTCGTTAGCTCATTGTTTCGTCGGCTCACTTGAGAGGAATCACGGTGCGGGAGAGCAGCAACCCGATTTTCCGTTCGTTGCCCAAGCAACAGGGCGGTTATGCACAATTCGGTACCGGCGTCGCCGGTGCAGCCCAGCAGGTCGGCTATCAGACCCAGCCCTACACCACCCGGGCACCTCAGACCGGTGTCTCGCGGCCGCTGACCATCGACGACGTCGTCACCAAGACCGGCATCACCCTCGGTGTGCTGTCCGCGGTGGCAGTGATCTCCTACTACCTGGTCTCGGCGAACGTTGCGCTGGCCATGCCGTTCACACTGGTCGGTGCACTGGGCGGGCTCGCCCTGGTGCTGATCGCCACGTTCGGCCGCAAGCAGGACAATCCGGCCATCGTGCTCAGCTACGCCGCACTCGAGGGTCTGTTCCTCGGTGCCATTTCGTTCCTCATCGCCAACTTCACCGTCTCGGGCACCAGTGCCGGCGCGCTGATCGGCCAGGCCATCCTCGGCACCATCGGGGTCTTCTTCGGGATGCTGGTGGTCTACAAGACCGGCGCCATCCGTGTCACGCCGAAATTCACCCGGATGCTGGTGGCATCCATGATCGGCGCGCTCGTGCTGATGCTGGGCAACGCTGTCATCTCGATGTTCGGCAGCCATGACGGCGGCCCGCTGCGCAACGGCGGCACGGCGGCGATCATCTTCTCGCTCGTCATGATCGTCATTGCGGCGTTCTGCTTCCTGCTCGATTTCGACTCTGCCGACCAGATGATCCGTGCCGGCGCACCGGAGAAGGCCGCCTGGGGTATTGCCTTGGGCCTGACGGTGACGCTGGTCTGGCTGTACCTGGAGATCCTGCGTCTGCTCAGTTACTTCCAGCAGCGCTAGACCCGCTAGGTTCCACAGCATCGATCCTGCGCCCAGATCGCGATTCATCAACAGATCGCGATCTGGGCGCAGACTCGTTGATGGGTGGGCGCCGATGCTTGCCGTGTGGTTGCCGCCAACGTTCCTTTCCTCGGCGTCGAAGCGCTGACCCGTGGCCTGGTTCGCAAGCACGAACTGCGCTCGCAGTACGCGGCCCTCTTTCCCGGGGTTTACTTCCCATCTGGCCATACGCCGACGTTCGACCAGCGAGCCGAGGCCGCCTGGTTGTGGTCGCGTAGGCGAGGCGTCATCGCGGGCCTGACCGCCGCGCGCCTCTATGGTGCGCGTTGGCTTGACGACGCGATTGCCATCGAGTTGTTCTGGGCCAATGCCCGCACGCCACCGGGCATCTCGACCTCTGCCGTCGCCCTCGGTGACGGCGAGACCGCGACACTCACTGGGCTTCCGGTCACCTCGCTAGCGCGCACGGCGTTCGATCTTGCGCGCCGTCGACCCCTCGGCACCGCCGTTGCGCGCCTCGACGCTCTTGCCAATGCGGCACCCTTCGACTGCGGCGACGTGCTCGGCCTCGTCGCGCGTCATCGCGGGGTGAGGGGTCGCTGCCAAGTCGCGACTGTGCTTGAGCTTTCCGACAACGGTGCGCAATCCCCACGGGAGACCTGGTTGCGGTTGTTGCTTATGCGATCTGGCTTTCCGCGGCCGCGTACTCAGATCCCGGTAACGGACGATCGCGGATGGGTGAAGTACTACCTTGACATGGGATGGGAGGCAATCAAGGTCGCCGTCGAGTATGACGGCGATCACCATCGCACCGACAGGACGCAGTTCGCCAAGGACGTCGTGCGCCTCGAGGAGCTCGCCGACCTGGGGTGGCTCATCGTCCGGGTCGTAGCCGATAACCGTGAAGCTGACGTGCTGGAACGGGTGCAGCGGGCATGGGACGCCCGCAGTTCATCGACTCTGCGGTGAGATCGCGAAATGACGGCGATCCGCGATCTGAGCGCAGACTCGATGAATTATGACAGCCGCTCGACCACCATCGCCATACCCTGGCCACCGCCCACGCACATGGTCTCGATGCCGAACGTCTTGTCGTGGGTCGTGAGGTTGTTCAGCAGCGTGGCGGTGATCCGGGCGCCCGTCATCCCGAAGGGATGACCGAGTGCGATCGCACCGCCGGAGACGTTGAGCTTGTCCTCGTCGATACCGAGCGCGCGGGCTGATCCGAGCACCTGCACCGCGAACGCCTCGTTGATCTCGAACAGGTCGATATCGGAGACCGACATCTTCGCGTAGCCCAGCGC
>NZ_JAEMSG010000108.1 GCF_016462945.1 Mycolicibacterium sp.
CCGGATCACCCCAACGCGGCGGCACCAACACCTACCACCACCCCGAACGGTTCCTCGAAGGGGAGTAGTCAAGACGGGGAGTAGCCGTCCTACTCATCCGAAGCCTTCCTGATACGTGCGGTTCTGGCCAGCGCGCAACGCAAAGGGCAGGTGGCCGCGCTGCGGCCACTGGCTGAAACCCTGCTTACCCGCGATGTTGCGCGGCGAATGGGCGCGGCGAATGGGCGCGGTGAACTTTCGCGGGGGCTACATCGACGGCGAGGTCATCGATGATGTCCCCGGTGAGGTCGTCGCCGAGCAGGTGTAAAAACCAACTCGCGGCGCCATCGCCCGACGCGACGACATCTGACGCCGGGGACTACTGTTACGGCGTCACGTGCGAGATTCCCAAGAACGCCCGCGCCACACGGCGAGAGGCACATCATGAGAATTGAGCCCAGGTCCGACCGGCGGCGTCGACGGGATGCGTGGCAATCATCCATCGGCCAATACCACCGGCTAGCTCACGGTTGCCTGCTGACTGGGCAGCCGTGACCCTTTCCCGGATTGTGTAGTCGTCTGACCCGAACGGATCGGCGCACGTCGTCGCAGGGCACACTGATGACGTGACCACACTGCTGTTCAACGGGCTGGTGCACAGTCCGTCACACCCGGATGCGACCGCTATGGCGGTGCGTGATGGCGTGGTGGCTTGGCTGGGCGATGACGCCGTGGGGCAGGTTCAGTTTCCGGATGCCGAGACTATTGATCTCGATGGTGCGTTCGTGGCGCCGGCGTTCGTCGACTGTCATGTCCACCTGACCGCCACCGGTTTGCAGCTCACCGGATTGGATCTGACTGCCGCAACCGGGCGTGAACATTGCCTGCGGCTGATCACCGAATATGTTGCGGCCAACCCCGGTCGGCCGGTCTGGGGACACGGTTGGGATGACAGCGACTGGGCTGGGACGCTCGCTACAGCTGATGTCGACGCTATCATCGGGCTAATTCCGGCTTATCTCTCGCGCGTCGATGTGCACTCGGCGCTCGCCTCAACTGCGTTGCGCAACATGGTCTCCGGACTTTCGGCGGTGAATGGGTTCGACCCGCAATTACCGCTCTCGGCTCACGCCCATCACCTGGTGCGAGCCGAAGCGCGCCGACTGCTCACCGCTGGACAACGTGCTGACGCCCGCCGCGTGGCCCTGGATGCGGCCGCGGCAGCGGGCATCGTGGCCGTCCATGAATGCGCCGGCCCGGATATCGGCGGTATTGAGGACTTCAGTGAGGCGCGAACCAGCAACCACGGTGTCGAGGTTGTTGGCTACTGGGGTGAGGCGGTGTCCAGTGCATCCCAGGCGCATGCGCTGATCGAGGCCACCGGTGCACATGGCCTCGGCGGTGATCTTTTCGTCGACGGCGCACTCGGTTCGCACACGGCGTGGTTATGCGAGCCCTACGCCGATATGCCGGGGACTACCGGCAATACCTATCTTGATACCGACGCAATCGCGGCGCATCTGTTCGCCTGCACTGAGGCCGGTGTCACCGCGGGTTTCCACGTGATCGGCGACGGTGCCGTCGCCGCGGTAGTCGACGCCCTGGAACGGACCGTTGAGCGCTTCGGCATACCCGCGGTAGCCCGGTGCGGTCACCGGCTGGAACACCTGGAGATGGTGTCGGCGCAGCAGGCGGCGAAACTTGGCGCCTGGGGGATCACCGCCAGCGTGCAGCCGAATTTCGATGCGCTATGGGGCGGCGTGGACGGTATGTACGCCCGCCGCCTCGGGGTCGATCGGGCTTCCCTGCTCAACCCATTGGCGCTGTTAGCGTCGGAGGGTGTGCGGTTGGCTTTGGGCTCGGATTCCCCGGTGACCGCCATGGCCCCCTGGGCCTGGGTGCGAGCGGCCAGCCATCACCAGACACCGGGCAGCGCCATCTCAACGCGGGCCGCCTTCGCCGCCGCAACCCGCGGAGCCTGGCGGGCCGGCGGCGTGCGTGACGGGGTCACCGGAACCCTCGTCCCCGGCGCTCCCGCTTCCTACGCAGTCTGGGATGTCGGTGACCTCGACGTCAGCGCGCCGGCCGACACCGTCCAGCGGTGGTCCACCGACCCCAGGTCCCGGGTTCCGGCGCTGCCGCGTCTGGACGTCGAAGGTCCACTACCGCACTGCCTGCAGACTGTGCACCGAGGCGTAGTGCTGCATGGGTAATCGAATAGCGCAGTTCACCTCGGGGCTGATGCCGCGGCTGATGCGCCTTGGCGTTTCTGTGCTGGGCGGGCTGCTGATGTGTGTGAGCTTCCCGCCGGTCGGGTGGTGGTGGGCGGCCGTGCCGGCGCTGGCGCTCTTGACCTGGGTACTGGTGCATCCGCAGACCACGATGGCGGGCGGGTTCGGCTACGGGTTCCTGTTCGGCCTGGCGTTCTACCTCCCGTTCCTGCCGTGGATCAGTGGACTGGTCGGCCCGATACCATGGATTGCGCTATCGGTGATGGAGGCATGCTTTCCCGCGGTGTTCGGCGTCTTCGCGGTCCTGGTTGCGCGTCTCCCGGGCTGGTCGCTGTGGTTAGCCGCGGTCTGGTCGATGCAGGAGTGGCTCAAGTCGAGCGTGCCGTTTGGTGGATTCCCCTGGGGCGTAACCGCTTTCAGTCAAGCTGACGGGCCCTTCCTGACGCTGGCCCATTGGGGCGGTGCGCCACTGGTGTCATTCGCAATCGTCCTGCTCGCCACGTCGCTATGCGCGCTGGCGCTCGAGATCGCTCAATGGATCCGCCGCGACGGATCACACGGACACCCGCTGATCGTCCCCGCCGCGGCCATCTGCGCGGTGCTGCTCATCACCGCGCTGGTCGCACCCGTCGTTCGGCGATCTGCCATGCCGGTCGATGACGAACCCATGATCGTCATCGCCGCGATCCAGGGCAATGTGCCGCGGCTGGGTCTGGACTTCAACAGTCAACGTCGCGCAGTCCTGGACAACCACGTCCGCCAGACTCTCCAACTTGCCGACGATGTTCGGGCCGGCAAAGCGCCGCAGCCGAAGTTCGTGATCTGGCCGGAGAACTCCTCCGATATCGACCCGCTCACCAATGCCGATGCCGCCGAGCAGATCACCGTCGCCGCCCGAGCCATCGGAGTGCCGATCCTGGTCGGTGCGGTCGTTGCCCGACCGGAGTCGACCCATGCCAACCCGGCCGCCTCCAACACCATGATCGTGTGGGACCCCATCAGCGGCGCCGGCGCACGCCACGATAAGCAGATTGTCCAACCGTTCGGCGAGTACCTGCCCTGGCGATCGTTCTTCAGCCATCTATCCTCTTTTGCCGACCGTGCCGGATACTTCGTCCCGGGCACTGGCAGCGGCGTCGTCGACCTTGCCGGGGTGCCGGTCGGCGTGGCCACCTGCTGGGAGGTCATCTTCGATCGGGCCCTGCGCGAGTCGGTCCGCAACGGCGCCGAATTGCTGACCGTGCCCACCAATAACGCCACCTTCGATCAACCCATGAGCGAACAACAATTGGCGTTCGCCAGGCTCAGAGCCGTCGAACACGGCCGCTATCTCCTTGTCGCCGGAACCACCGGCATCAGCGCGGCAATCGCCCCCGACGGCCGTGAGCTGGCCCGCACCGCGTTCTTCAGCCCCGCCTACCTCGATATCGAAGTGCGGTTGCGTACCGCCGAGACCGCGGGCACCCGATGGGCCGAGCCGCTGCAGTGGGTTCTGGTGGCGGTCGCGGTAGCCGCCATCGGCGCCGCGATACTGCAGAATGGTGGATTCGTGCATCGGTGGCGCAGCCGCCGCCAGGCCGAGGGTCACGACAGAGGAGTCGCATGAGCACCCAGGGCAAGGGTCGGGCCAAGAAGGCCACCGAACCTCCCAGCCAGCGCACCCTGGTGATCATCCCGACCTACAACGAGCTGGAAAACCTGCCCCTGATTACGGGCAGGGTCCACAAGGCCCAGCCCGACGTGCACGTCCTGGTCGTGGATGACTCCAGCCCCGACGGCACCGGCGACCTCGCCGACGAACTTGCGCTGGCTGATCCGGCCCGCATCCATGTCATGCACCGAATCGCCAAGGATGGTCTCGGTGCGGCCTACCTGGCCGGCTTCGCCTGGGGCCTGTCCCGCAAATACAGCGTGCTGGTGGAGATGGACGCCGACGGCAGCCATGCACCCGAACAGCTCTACCGGCTGCTCGACGCCATCGACACCGGCGCCGACCTGGCTATCGGATCCCGCTACGTCGACGGCGGGACGGTGCGCAACTGGCCGTGGCGCCGACTGGTGCTGTCCAAATCGGCCAATACCTACTCACGGCTACTGCTGGGTGTCGGAATTCACGACATCACTGCGGGCTACCGGGCCTACCGGCGCGAGGCGTTGGAGAAGCTTGACCTTTCCACCGTCGACTCCAAAGGCTATTGCTTCCAGATCGACCTGACCTGGCGCACCATCAACAGCGGGTTCACCGTGGTTGAGGTACCGATCACATTCACCGAGCGCGAACTGGGCGTGTCGAAGATGAGTGGTTCCAATATCCGCGAAGCGATGACCAAGGTGGCCCAGTGGGGCATCGGCGGTCGGCTGGACCGGGCCCGCGGCATCGGACGCTGAGGCCCCGTCAGCTACCCGCGGCGCTTCGTCTTGATCAGATCGAGTCGCTCCTTGAGAAGTTCGTCCAATTCCTCGATGGACCGGCGTTCCAGCAGCATGTCCCAGTGTGTCCGGGGCGGCTTCACCTTTTTCGGTTCCGGAAGATTGCCCTCAATCAGGGTTCCTTCAAGACCGTTGCGGCACAGCCAGTTACCGGGGATTTCGGCGTCGTCGGCGAAGGGGACGTCGAATTCCTCGCCGTTCTCAGTGCGATACCGCGCAACCTGCCGCGGTGCCAGGTCGTGGTTGCGATCGGTCTCGTAGCTCACGGCCCCGAGCCGACTGCCTCTCAGGACACGATCAGCCATCGTCATTCTCCTTGCTTTAGGTCGGGATCGAGACCGCGAAATGAATGCGGCGCGGCTCCCGACTCAACACCTATGATACCGGCCCGAGGGGGTGCCCGGTTTAGTCTCAGGACGTGACGCGTCGCACCCGGCCACAGCCGTGCCGCTGGTGCGGCCGCGAGGTCCCCGATATCGGACTGGGCCGGCGTCGGCAATATTGCCGCCAATCCTGCCGTCAGCGGGCCTATGAGCAGCGATCCATCGTCAAGGAGACCGCGGTGCCGGCCAATGCGGTGGTGCTTTCGCCCGAGGAAGCCGCTGAGCTCTCCGACCGGGTCTATCAGGTGCGTTGCGCGGCGGAGGACGTCGCCACCGCCGTCGACGAGGGCGCCCCGGCCGCCGAACTAAAGAAGCTCTGCGACGAATTGATGCGAGCCGCCCGTGCCGCCGACGGCTGGCGCTGATTCAGCAGCGGTAAAAAATACCGATACCGGCAGGCGGAGTCGGCTCACGGGTGCAGCCGTAGGTGTCGATACCGTCATCGCTGTAGTACACCGCGGTCCGGTGGGCAAAGTTCACGCACACCAGGGCCGAAGTATCTGTGCGGCAACGGAAGTCGCCGACCGACAGGGACCTGTCGGTGGGCATGGGCGATCCCCGGCCAGCCCCGAATCGGCCCGGGTCGCCATGGGCTGAGCCCACCTGCACAACGGCGCCGTCGAAATCCACCCAGCCGCCCTTCCATGCGCCGTACGAATCAGCGGGCTGCGGTGGCGGGTCAGCCAGGTTTACCAAACAGGCCAGGGCCGTCGAGCCGTGCCGGATATCGGTCATACAGCTGGTGCCGGATGGGGTGGTGAAAGCGACATCATCGCCGAGGGAGGTGGTGGTTCCGCCGCGCAGTGCCACGTGGAAATCCGCACTGTCGACCGGCCGGGCCGCCTCGACCCAGCGGATCACCTCGGCGATCGGCGCGCCGGGTTGCGGCGCCGGCGACGACGTTGGCGAGGTACTTGCCGGCGTGGAGGATGCCGTTCCCGTGGTGCGGGACGGTGTGATCGGGGTGAGCTGGGTGGCGTGCGGCGGGTTCCCGGATAGCTGGGAACACCCCGCTACCAGCACTGACGCCCCGAACAACAGCGCGATCCGCATCACGCAAGGCTAGCGGCCTCCGGCGTTGCGCCACGTCAGGCGCGTCGGGTGCGGTGTCGTTCGCTACCGTCGGGGCATGCACGAACACCCGGTCCGAGTCACCACCGCCAGCGGCGTGGTCGAAGGCTTCACCCGAGACGGTGTGAACCGGTGGCGGTCGATCCCCTATGCCCGCCCGCCGGTGGGCCCCCTGCGGTTCCGGGCCCCGGAGCCGGTGCAGTCCTGGACCGGCGTATTGCCCTGTCACAGCTTCAGCAACTGTTCCCATCAGGCTCGGCGTTACACCATGACCGGGCTCGGGAAGTACCAGCCGATGAGCGAGGACTGCCTCACCCTCAACGTCGTCACCCCGAAGTGGTCCGGTTCGGCACCGGACAGCGGTCCGCTGCCGGTGATGTTCTTCATTCACGGCGGCGGATACATCCTGGGCAGCTCGGCCACGCCGCTCTATGACGGCGCCACATTGGCCCGCCGCGGCTGCGTGTACGTGTCGGTGAACTACCGCCTGGGTGCGCTGGGGTGCCTGGACCTGTCATCGCTGTCCAACCGGGACACCATCATCGACAGCAATCTCTTTCTGCGCGATCTGGTGGCGGCGCTGCGCTGGGTTCGGGAGAACATCGGGACGTTCGGTGGTGACCCGGACAATGTGACGATCTTTGGGGAGAGTGCCGGGGCGCATGCGGTGACCACACTGCTCGCGGTCCCGGATGCGAAAGGCCTTTTTGCGCAAGCTATTGCAGAGAGTCCCGCATCGGGGATGGTCGGTGATGCCGATGTCGCGGCCGAGTTCGCCGGCCGATTCGTCGACGTGCTCGAAATCGATCGGGCTAACGCCGCTGCGGCTCTGTTGAGGGCACGCCCAGCCGATCTGGTGCGCGCCATGGACACCGTGATGACCACGAGTCTGGATTCGATGATGGGCGCAGCCCCGGTCGGGCCCACCTGTGGCGATGGGTTCCTGCCGCTGGATCCGTTCGAAGCGATGAAACAGGGCACGGCGCACAAGATTCCGCTCATCGTCGGCACCAACGCCGACGAAGGCAAGCTGTTCACCCGGTTCATGAAATTGCTACCAACAACAGAGCACGCCATCGAGAGATTTTTGGCACACACTTCGCCGGAGGTGCGCGAACGCGTGCTGGCCGCCTATCCGGACTATCCGCACCCGCAGGCCTGCGTGCAGTTCGGCGGCGACATGATCTTCAACACGGCGGTCTGGCAGATCGCCGAGGCGCACGCCAAGCTGGCGCCGACCTACGTCTACCGCTACGACTTCGCGCCCCGAACGTTGCACTGGACCGGCCTCGGCGCCACCCATGCGACCGAGTTGCTGGCGGTGTTCGGCATCTACCGCTCCCGGGTGGGCGCGGTGCTGACCGCGGGCGTGGACCAGCGTGCTGCGGTCAAGGTCAGCCATCAGGTCCAGATCCGGTGGAACGAGTTCGCCCATACGGGGGTGCCCGGCGAAGACTGGCCGGTCTACAACCACGACGAGCGTCCAGTCCTGGTGTTCGACCGGCATATCCACGTGGAATACGACCCACATCCGCACCGCCGCCAGGCCTGGGCGGGGTTCTCGCTGGCGGAACAGTAGGCCCGGTAACGCGATGATCGAACGTCCTGGCGATCTGACTGCCGACTGGCTGACTGAGGCCATCGGCTCGGGACAGGTGAGTGACTTCGCCGTCGATCGCATCGGCACCGGGCAGATGAGTGAGTGCTACCGAGTCGCACTCACGTACACCTCCGGAGATCGGGGCCCGGCCTCGGTCGTACTCAAGGTCGCCGCCACCGATCCGGTAAGCCGGGGAACCGGACATGCACTCGGACTCTATGAGCGAGAAGTCCGGTTTTACTCCGAGGTTGCCCCTGGCCTGGGTGTGCGATCCGGCGGGCCGATCGCGCACTGTTATCACTCCGCCTACCAACCGGAGACCGGCTACTTCACACTGCTGCTCGATGATGCCGCCCCGGCCGAGGTGGGCGATGAGATTCGCGGAGCGAGCATCGCCGACGCGAAACTCGCGCTGACCCAACTGGGCCGTCTGCACGCGCCACTGATCGGCAGCGAGGCACTCGCCGATGCGGAATGGCTCAACCGGGAGACACCGGTGAACCAGGAACTGATCACTGCGCTGTATGCCGGCTTCGCCGATCGCTACGGCGATGCGATCACCAGTGCGCAAAGCGAGGTGTGTGAGCGCCTCGTCAACGGCTTCGACGCCTATGTCGCCGAGGAGGCCGACCGGGTGAAAGGACTCGTCCACGGCGACTACCGCTTGGACAATCTGCTTTTCGGCCGGCCGGGATCGTTACGCGATCTGACAGTGGTGGACTGGCAGACCGTCACCTGGGGGCCCGCTGTGACTGACGTCGCGTACTTCATCGGCTGTGCGCTACTGGTTGACGATCGCAGGGCGCACTACGACGAACTACTGCAGGCCTACCACGACGGGCTGGGCCCGAACCCGCCGCTGACGCTCGATGATGTCCGCGAGGGTGTGCGACGCCAGAGTTTCTTCGGCGTCATGATGTCGGTCGTGTCCTCGATGCTGGTGGTGCGCACCGAACGCGGCGACGAGATGTTCCTGACCATGCTGGATCGGCACAGCAGCCACGTTCTCGACACCGGGGCGCTCGACGCGCTGCCGGATATCAGCTGACGAGGGTGGGGCGCCCGAACCGGGTGTGGACCCCCGGGGAGTACAGCGCGCGCAACGGCTCGCCGGCCGGCCGCACACCGCTGGCGGCCAACAACTCATCGTAAAGTTCGAGGATCGTCGCTGACCGAAGCAGCCACGGCTCGTGTTCGTTGGGTACCCACCAGGTTCGGCCAGCCTTCCGGGTGTGCGCTCCCCAGCGGGCGGTCAACCAGACCTCCAGTGCTGTCGGTTCCACCGGTGCGCCGGGGCTGATCGTCAGCCGGCTGAGCAGGCCGCGCTGAGGCCAGCGCCGCAGGCTCTCGTAGCTGATCGCCTCTGCTGAGCGGCTGATCCGCATCCACGCCCACGTGTAGGGAATACCCAGTGCGATACGCACCGCGGGAACCACCAAGAGACGGGTTGTTTCCAGCGACAGGAACAGCACGCCGTGGCGTCCGTGGTCGTCGACGGAGTAGAGCCGGATATTGGTTTCGGCGAAGGTGCCGAAATACGGGACCGGCGGGCTTGGCCCCACTTTGGTGCGGCTCATCTGGAACGGCACCAGCGCCGCATAGGTCATACCGTCGGCGTAGACGTCCGGGCGGGTGCCTGGCGGAAAGAGGTGGACGACGTCGGCCGGCCGCACCGGCCAGTGGACGAATGTCAGTTCACCCCAGTGTTGATCAAACAGTACGGGGCGAGGCAGCGGAGGCGGGCTGATCGGATAACCAGCCAGCGCATCGACTACGACTTGATGACCTGAGTTCCACCGGCCAGCTCGTCATGCTTGCCCTGTTTGGTCGGGCTGCTGTTAATCGTCACCGCGATGACGACGTAGGCGATGACGGCGAGCAGCCCCCCGATGTAGGGAACGATCGTCAGCAATGTGAAGGCATTGCGGATCGCGGACTGTTTCACATCCGGTTTGGGCGCACCGCCGGGGCCGTGGACGCTCAGACCCAGCACCATCTTGCCGAGCGTGCGGCCCCGGGTGACCTCCATGGCCACGAAGTAGGCGAACATCAGCACGCCGGAAAACAATCCGGTGACGAGAATATTGCTTGTTGCGCCGAAGATCATCGCCACAATGCCCGCCACGATGCCCACCAGGATTCCGTCGATGATGCGGGCCCCAAAGCGCACGCCCAGACCACCGGGATGTCCGCCCCACGCGGCCGGCGGACCCGACGGGTACCCGCCGGGAACGCCATAGGGATCCGGCGGCGGGAGGTAACCGGCCGGGGG
>NZ_JAEMSG010000109.1 GCF_016462945.1 Mycolicibacterium sp.
GGGTCAGCCGGAGCTGGACCGGGGTCATCGGGCCCACCGGACCCACCGGGGCCATCACCGGACCCGCCGGGATCCTCGCCGTTGCGGCCCAACCGTTTGGCGACGGCGATCACCAGGTTGTGGACGGCGAGTACAACCGTGATGACCGTGAAGACGATCACCACAGCCAAGTGCAGCGACGCAACCCAGTCCTGCAGAACCATATTCAGCGCGACGGCCAACCCAGCCATCGAACCCAGTGCCAGCCATTTCACCCGGGCATAGAGATTTTCGGGGTTGTTGTTCTTGGGCGGTTTGTTCTTCAGCATGGGTCGCCTCGCTGCTGTCTGCTCTGGTGTCGGACTTCACGATAGCAACGGCGGTCCGCCACAACCGGAAAATCTCGGTAGCAGGTAGTCATCCGGCCCGTTAACGCGAAGCCACAGACGATCCGCGAATCCGGTCAGACCACTAAATAGTGTCTTTAGGCCCTAGCGGATCGCCCACGTCCGCTGGACATTGAACCCTCGGGGCTGACGAATCGAACTCTTATTCATGGTTAAGACGGATGAGGCCACTCAGATCGCCGAGCTGATTGCTCGGGTAGTGGCGACCTACCCCGATCGCTCCACTGCCGATATCGCGCAGGTTGTTCAGACCCTGCATGCCGGGTTCGACAGCGCGAAGATTCGCGAGTTCGTGCCCCTGCTCGTGGAACGCGAGGCCCGCGCGGTTCTGGCCTACCACCAGACGGGGTAGCCACCTAGCCTCGGCGAGCGGCGCAGCGCTAGAGTCGACGAAATCGTCGGCTACGTAGCCGACCACGACGGCGGGAGAAGTGCCATGGCTTCGTCACTGATTGACGCGCTCGGTTCGCAGACAGGTGGCCTGAACCTCCTGAAGTTGCTCGCCGACAATAGTTTCGATTCGATCCTCGTCACGGATGCCTCCGCCCAGGGGCGGATCATTTACGCGAACAAGGCATTCAAGAAACTCACCGGATACGACCCGACGACCGTGATCGGCAAGGATCCGCGCATCCTCCAGGGCCCCGGCACCGACCGGAAGGTGATCGAACGGATCAGCGCGACACTCAAGTCAGGCGGACGGTTCGAGGGCCGCGCTGTGAACTACCGCAAAGACGGGACGCCGTTCATCATGAACTGGCGGATGTTCCCGCTCAAGGACGCCGGCAAGATCATCGCCTGGGTGGCCATTCAGCGGGAGGCACTCGCGGCGACCTAGCCGCCCGGTGCGGGTGTGTGGGAGAAGCGCACGCCGCGGCACCGCTAGCCGGATCGGCTAGCCCGTCGATTGTTCGTCTCCATGTTCGTGTAATGGCTCAGTCTCGGCGACTGGGTCATTGTTCGGCAGGAGTCGTTCGGGGTGGTGGTAGTCGTTGGTGCCGCCGCGCAGGGGTAGGTGTGGTGGGGGTATCCATTCGCTGCTCCGGTGCAGAAACCATATTTATGAATAACGGCCTGCTCGGGCCATGAACTCGGGGTCAACCTACGCTGACCACTATGAACATCGAGGCCGTGATCGCCGCACTGGGCGGCCGGTACGACGCGATCCTCGGCCTCTACTCCCGGGCCGGGAATCAAACAATCGCCACGCGGGGCTGATCAGTATTACGCTGCTCAGGTGAGGTGTTGGCGGTTCTACCCGGCAGCCCGGGCAATCGCCTAGAGCTCGACCAGGATCCCCGCCAACCCTTCACCCAACCAAGCGGGGGTAGGGATCAGGCTCCGGTGGGCTTCCAGTGATGGCCCGGCCATCTCGGCAGACAGATCCATATTGGGGTCGGCACCGAAATAAGGGGAAGCATGATCTGACCTGTTCCCGGTTTCCCGGACGGCTGGTGTTGGGTGTTCACGCCGCTGTGTTGGTGGTGGTGTGGTGGCGTCGGATGTTTTCGAGGCGGTCGAGGGCGTCGAGGCGTTCCAGTGCGGGCAGTCGGTCCCAGTCGATCGCGCCCACGGCGGCGACCGCGGCGTCGAGTGAGGCGAAGGCCTCAGCAACCGGAATCGAGAGCATGTTCGAATAATAAACCGGGCCCCTGACAAGAATCGATGACAAACTGGGACTCGGGTAGGGGCGCAGGTGGGCGAGATTTACTGCGGGTAGCGCAATACCGCGGTGACCGGCGATCCACCGGGCAACCGGTCAGCCGACAGTGCCAGCACCCGGCCGCCATTGGCCACCACCCGACGGGCCAACTCCTCGGCGATCACCGGTCCGTCCGGATCCAGCGTGAGTGCGCCGTCGTCGCCGATGGTGCCGCGCTCGTCGTACTCGCGATCGATAATCAGCGTGGCCACCGCACTGATGGTGGCGGCCCGAGCGATATCGGCGAGGTCGGTGGTGGCGCGCCGTTGTCCGCGTCTCTCGTCGACCGTATTGGCAAGTGCTGCATCGGTTTCCGCGGCATGCGCGACGAGCACGGGTTTGACCGCGTCGGCGATTTGGGTCAGGCTCCACTTGTCCGGGTTGGCCTCGATGCCGAGGGATACCAGTGTCGGTGCGCTGCACACTTGACGGAAGATCGAGTAGATCGGCTCGGTGGCGATCAGGATCAGCGGACGTTCATCGCCGCGCAGGATCGGCATCAGCGCGTCGTCGACAAGCCGCGCGAATTGGCGGATCCGCACCCGCTTGCCCTCCGAACCCACAAGCCGGCCGGATGGGGACCGATCCTTCAGCGAGGACTTGCCGGCGGCACTGGCGGCATCGGAGGGCATGCCGGCCACCTTCACCTCCTTGGGTGGCAGATCCGCGGCGACGTCGACCAGTCGGACCTCGCCCTCGGACAGGCAGAGCACGTGTGCATCCTGCGCGGCCGTCGCCGCAATCAGTTGGATCAGGTTTGCTTTGTCGTCGACGTGAACCTGGGCATTGGGCCGGTGCGGCAACCGGAAGGTCCACTGGCCGTCGGGTGTGGTGATCACGCCGAGACCGTGCGACTGGTGCGCCCAGAAGTCGTCGTCGTCAATCAGGTCGAGCAGTTGCACCTCGATGTACTCGTCCTCGCCGCGCGGCAATTCGGGCCGCTGACGAACCTCGATCATCGCCTGTTTGACGAGGTTGTGCAGAACCATCGCTTCGGAGGCGGCATCCTGACTGATCGGCGTCGTCGGCATGTAGATGGTCACCACCGCGGGTGCATTGATCGCCGCCAGTAGCCGCAGTTCCGTCTCGCTGGGGATATCCAGATGCCACATGCCGCCCACGTCCCATTCGCCTCGGGGTCTGAACGCCCCGAACAGTACTGGACGGCGGTTGCGGACGGCCCGGTTAGGGTTCCGAGGTGTCCGTCGCCCACATGATCCTGATCGCGGTTGCGGGACTCGGGGCGGGCGTCATCAACTCGCTGGTGGGCTCCGGCACGCTGATCACCTTCCCGACTCTGGTGGCGCTTGGTTTTCCGCCGGTGACCGCGACGATGTCCAATGCCATTGGCGTGGTGGGCGGCAGTGTCTCGGGCACCTGGGGGTACCGCAAGGAGTTGAGTGGCCAGTGGCATCGGCTGCGCTGGCAAATTCCCGCCTCGGTCGTTGGCGCACTGATCGGTTCATTCCTGTTGCTGCACCTGCCCGAGAAAATCTTCACCCAGATCGTGCCGGTCTTGCTGATCCTGGCGCTGATGCTGGTGATCGCGGGCCCGCGGATTCAGGCCTATGCGCGTCGACGGGCCGAGGCAGCCGGACGATCAGCCGATCAGGTGCCGCCGCTGCGGATGGCGGCCTTGGTGTTGGGCACCTTCGCGGTGGGTGTTTACGGCGGGTATTTCACTGCGGCGCAGGGCATTCTGCTGATGGGTTTGATGGGCGCGTTGCTACCTGAAGACGTGCAGCGGATGAACGCGGCGAAAAACCTGCTGTCGCTTTTGGTCAACGTCGTCGCGGCGATCAGTTACACCCTGGTGGCCTTCGACCGGATCAGCTGGCTTGCCGCCGGGCTGATCGCTACGGGCTCGTTGGTCGGCGGATGGCTGGGCTCGCGGTACGGACGTCGGCTGTCTCCGAATGCGCTGCGGGCGGTGATCGTGGTGGTCGGGTTGATCGGGTTAGTCCGGTTGCTGATGGTGTGAGGGCCCTGTCCCTGGATTCGGGTGGCCGCAGGGCGCTGCGGTAGGCTCATGCCCTGCTGCCGGCGATTCCGGCAGCGCCGCGGGCTGTGGCGCAGCTTGGTAGCGCACTTGACTGGGGGTCAAGTGGTCGCAGGTTCAAATCCTGTCAGCCCGACCAGGTCAGAGGGTGTTTTGGTCTTACCCTCGACGGTCATTTGGGACCAATTTGGGACCAAATCCCGTCTCGGTAACTCGAATCGGGCTTGAGCACGCTCCGGAAGGCCAAATCCGAGGGTTGGCGTTCGACTACTCAGACCGAGCGTAGGTTTGGCCTGCGTCGTTCGATCAAGTGGTTCGAGAGCAATCCGCCGGCCTCGGCGATGGTCTCGTAATCGGGGTGCAGGTAGCGCTGGGTCGTGGTGATGCTCCCGTGGCCCGCGATCTTCTGCAGGACGTGAGGCTTGACACCGCTGTCCGCCATCCAGGTGAGGCCGGTATGACGAAGGCCGTGTCGTGTCAGGTACTCATATCCGAGCGCAGTGACTACGTCGTTCCAATGGGTGGCCCGTCGAAGCCCGGCCGTTGAGATGGGGCCACCGCGTGGTCCGGTGAAGAGACGCGCGTCGGGGTTGTTGCCTACAGCTTTGAGTCGACGCATCACTGTGTCGTGCACTTGGGGAATCAGCGGGACGACGCGGGATCTGCGTCCTTTGGTGCCCTTATCGACGAGCCCTCCGCCGGTTGATCGCGTCAGGTCTTCGGCCAGTTCGCCGGGGGAGGGCGTGGTTTGGCGACGCACCGTCCAGATCCAGTCCTTGGTGTTGACATCTCGGACGAGACAGCCAGACACTTCCCCGATCCGGGCAGCCGTGCACGCCGCAAAGATGACTGCGTCACCCCACCCTTGGTACGGGGGGTTTGACTTCGCGACGAGTGCGGCGGACAGCGTCTCAAGAGTGTGAAAGTCGGCCAATGCCAGGGCGCGGGGATTGTCGACTTCGTCTTCAACCAATTCATACTGGCGTTGCCAACCGAAGACTCGGGACGGGTTGCGTTCGATGATCTCGTCTCGGACTGCCTGCTCCATCACCAGAACCAAGACCGCGAGGGAGCTCTTCACCGTCGACCGACTCGCGCCGTTGGAAATCCACGCCTTTATTGCGCGGTCGACGATTCCGTTGCTGAGCATCGTCAGCGGCAGGTGGCCCAGAACGGGGACAACTCGCTTGCGCCAGCCGGCAAGATAGGGATCGGTTGTCTTCCGCGCGATTCCACGCAACGCCAATTGCATGTTGGCAGTGCCGTATTCCGCGACGGTCATTGCTGCGACGTGGGGATCAACCCCTCGGCCCGCCGCGCCCTGGGCGGTGCCGATCCATTCCTCAGCCTCACCCCGGGTGGCGAAGGTTTCCGAGATCGACTTCCGCTTCTTGGTGTGGGGATCAGTCCACCGGACTCGCGCCCGGTATGCATCAGCCAGACCGTCGCGGACCTCGATGCCCGAGGACAACGAAATCGCGACGGGAAGGTTGATGATGTCGGACATTAGGCGGCCCCAACCGCACTGCGGCGCGTGTTCAACCATTCCACGAAATCGGCGTGGTGGTAGCGCCAGGTTCGTTCCGAGATGCACGTGGCTTTGGGCCCGTTGGGTTTCTCGAGTCGTCGCCAGCGGCGAAGCGTTGATGGGTCGACGTTGAGGATGTTGGCCATCTGCACGGTCGTGTAGAAGAAGTCGACGACGAACTGGGTCATTGGCCAATTCGCGTCGGGGGAGATTGGGGTGACCGACGCCGTCAGGTCCTGCAGACCAACGCACACGGCCGACATATCGGGGTGGTCGTCATAGTTCATCGGGGCACCTATCCCGCCTGGGGGAAGCCGAAGTTGCGGTTCTCCCAGTCTTTGACGCAGCAAAGCCGGTACAGCGGTTTCTTGCCCACCCGTTCGCAGGGAGGCCCGTAACCCCTCGCGGCCCAGTTTGCCACTGTCTTCCGAGTGACGTAATAGCGAAGGGCGAGTTGGTCGCGAGTGAGGAAGATATCGCTGTCCGCTAGATGCTTGCATCGGTTCTTGTTGGGTGGTTCCATTTCCCGTTTCACTTTCTTTTTTTGGGAGTTCATCGTGCGTTGTCGGCTAATTTTCCCAGAGGGCCGTCTGAGATGCGACAGCGGCAAAACGCCCCACCCAACACCAGCCGTCCGGGAAACCGGGAACAGGTCAATGCGCTTCCACCACCTTGGTGGGCTCAAGCTGCCTAGAGTGTCTTGCGGGGGCGACTGTCCCCAGCTAACAATGCCCGACACTGTCCACGATTCGTTGTCGCCGGGGAGCCAGCTTGAGCCAGGTCAAAGATCCTCAGATCGAGATCACCGAGGCAATCCGCCTGGTGCTGGGTGTCGCTCGCCTTGGAGAGCAGGGGTTGAGGGGTTGGTGCAGGTCACACGGCCTTGGCAAGGGCGGCCAGTATGTGCTCGCGACCGTTTTTCCGCGAACCGCCAAGCCGGCAGCCCCGATCGGGGGCTGTTGGATCACGGTGGCGATGCCGGGGACGCCGACCATGACTCGCCAGGCGTTGGTGTGCAGCTTGCGTGGTCCTGACCAAATCCAGCTTGGGCGAGCACACGATGCCCCGATCCGGAGACGGTTGGCGCTGGCTTGCCGTAGGGAAAACTTTCGTGATGGAGGCACCTCGGCGATGATGCCCTCGCTGTGCGGTGCCCGTCGGCAGCAGCCCGTTTGGCTGACTACGTGAATTGCGCTTCGTCGTGATTCCGCCCGTCAACCTTCCCGACGAATTCCCACCAGGGGCACGTGAACCCCTGCTGCTGATCGCGGGAGCCATCCTCGTCGGGACCGCCACCGGATTCGTCGGCGTCGCCTTCCTGCGCGGCCTGCAGTTCGGCAATGGCCTCCGCCACGACCTCGTTGACTACCTGTCCTCACTGCCGACCGGCACCGGGCTTGCCCTCTTCGCAGCCGCCGCCGGTGGCTGCGCGGCGTTCGCCGCATGGCTGGTCAACCGGTTTTCGCCCACTGCCGGCGGCAGTGGCGTCCCTCATGTCGAAAAGATCCTGCGTGGTCCCGGCCATCCGGACCACCGATTCGTCTTTCCGGTGAAGTTCTTCGGAGGCCTCATCGCACTGTCCTCCGGACTCGTTCTCGGTCGCGAAGGCCCACTCGTCCAGATGGGCGCCGTGATCGGCGACCGTGTCGGCCGCCTCTTCAAGGGTCTCGAGAACGCCTGGAAGCCGCTAATGGCGGCGGGCTCCAGCGCGGGCGTCGCCGCCGCCTTCAACGCCCCGGTCGGCGCAACAGTCTTCATTCTCGAGGAGGTCCTCAAGAAGGCGACGCCCCTCCCTTTCACCCTGGCCGCAGCCGCGGCGATCGCCTCCGCATCCGTCCAGCGGGGGATCTTCGGCATGGCCGAGGAGTACTCGGCACCCGACGCCGTGGCTGGACCTACCGAAAACCTTTGGGCGTACGCCACGCTCGGAGTCGCTCTGGGTGTCCTTGGCATCTTCTATAACCGTCTCATTCTCCATCTCGTCGGCGCACGCAGCCTGCTCAATCGGATTCCCGCACTGCCCCGTGCCTTCGCCATCGGAGTGGCCATAGCAATAGTCGGCTGGTTTCTCCCGAAAGACGTGACGGGCGGCGACGTCCTCACCGAGCAAACCCTCTCTGGCGACCTCACTCTCACGCTCCTCTTATCGGTCGCGCTCGTTCGCTTCTTCACCGGACCACTCAGCTACGCCGCCGGAACACCCGGCGGAATCTTCGCGCCGATAATCGCCCTCGGCGCCCTCGCCGGTGCGTCGTTCGGAACGCTTATCCAATCCCTCTCAATGGAACTCGCCCCGTCAGTCGCCGCGTTCGCCGTCGCGGGAATGGCGGCGTTCTTCACCGCGACCATCGGCGCCCCGCTCACCGGAATCGTCATCTGTCTGGAGATTACCGGCTGCTACCAACTCTTCCTGCCGATGCTCGTCGCTTGCTTCGGCTCTTATGCGACGTCTAACCTTTTTCGTGGCGAACCGATCTATGACGCCCTCGCCGCCAATCCAAAGGCCTAGGGAGCGACTAACTTGGACCACGATGTCGTCGCCGCCCTTGCCGCGATCTGCGGCGTTTCGTATTTAGTGGGCGAAGCACTCGCGCGCCTGCGCGTCCCGCGGCTACCCGTCTATCTGGGAGTGGGCGCGGCAGTGGGGGTATTTAACTCATCCGTCGACGAAGCCGCGGACCTCGCCCTCCCGGTGCTCAATCCGGCGATGCTGTTTCTCATCGGTGTAATCGCGGGTAGCCATCTCATCTGGCGGGAGATAAGGCCGCAGATAAAGCAAATCGGCCTGCAGGTGTTGGGGATAAGTCTCTGCGTCCCGCTCGCCATCGGCGCCTATGTGTTCTTCATGATTGCGCACTCAGTTCCGGTACCGACGCGTCTCGCCGTGGCCGTACTAGCGGGATCGGTGATGCTCGCACTTTCGCCTCCGGTCGCGATCGCCGTGGTCTCCGAGGCTCAAGCCGCCGGCCCTTTCACCAGATTCATTCTCGGCGCGACAGTTGTCATGGACATCATCGTGGTGTCGATCTTCTCCGTGGCGATCACGGTAGCGAAGATCTTGCTCGGCCGCTCAGGATCGACGTCGACGTCGGGTCTCATTACCACCATCGGCATGGGAATCGGTCTGGCCCTGCTCGGCGGAGTGGTCCTGGGTCTCCTGTTGAGCCAGCTCGTGCTAAGGGCGCCGAAAACCCAAGCCACCGTGATGTTTTTTCTCCTCGCCGTTTTCGCGGTCTGGCTCCTAAACGCCACTGAGACCTTTGCGCGCGTACGATTCGGGCTGGAACTTGAGATCGAGGTGCTCCTGGTCGCCGCAGTCGCAGGATTTTTGGTCGCCAATTTCTCCACCCATCGGGACGCGTTCATTGAGATCCTCGACCGGCTCGCGCCATGGGCCTATGTCGTGTTCTTCACCCTTGTGGGGCTGGGGCTGCATGTAGACGCGCTCCTTGCTGCTATCGGGTCGGCTGCCGCCTTCTGGGCTGTTCGTATCTTCGGCTTATGGGCCGGCTCGACCGCAGCGATGGCGGTGGCGAAGCAGGCGCCGGCAGTTCGTAGGACCGCATGGCGCGCCTTCGTGCCCCAAGCGGGCATCGCACTGGCGCTCGCGTCGACCATCACCGAAGAGTTCCCGAAGATCGGGCCTTTGCTGGCTGCGGCGATCATCGGCGCAATCGTGCTCAACGAAGTGACCGGACCTTTCTTCTTGCGCTCCGCGCTTCGCGCGAACGGCGAGACCCGGCCCCATCGCGAGGTGCTCCATTAGGTGTAGGCCCCAGCGGGTCGAGCCCATCCAGGATCAGCCAGACGCCTTGTGCCCGCTCAGCAGGAACGCCGGGAGCTTCATCCGGCCCTTATCGTCGAGCTCACGGACCGGCATCGGGAACGGTGCGTCGGGCATCGGCATCGGATTGGCGTGGATGAATGCCGGGCGGACCTCGTCGATCTGCGAGTACCTGCCGGCCGCGGCACGCAGCTCGTCTTCGGTCACCCCGTTGGGCTTGGACTCGAATTCGGCGGGGAAGGCCCGTTGGGCCCTAGGTCTTCTCACCGCCACCTTTTGACTTGTCGCAATTCTTTCGTTGTGAGTTTCTTGAAAGTCGCAGCCAAAG
>NZ_JAEMSG010000110.1 GCF_016462945.1 Mycolicibacterium sp.
GTGTCCACAGGCCGTGTGGGGCCTGGGTGGTGGACTCCATGCCGAACCAGTTGACCCCGGAGATCTGGACCGTTTTGCCTTGCGAGTCGATGATCTGATTGCCCGAGGTGCGCAGGAAGCCCGCCGCAATGCCGCCGGAACCCGGCTCGGAGGCCGAGGCGTCCGAGATGCTCAACCCGGGTGTGACAGGTGTGGGCGTGGGTGTGACCGTGCCACCGGTGTAGTTGAGGACGTTGATCGTGCCGTACTTGTTGAAGGCACCACTGAAACTGCCGGCCGGACTGCTCACGCCGGAGGCGTTGTGGGTGGGCTGCCCTAGGGTGCCCGGGTAGTCGCGTTCCACCGACCACAGCGAGAGCATGCCCAGGCCCTTGGAGACGGCGAACGCCTGCAGTGCCTGTGCGTCGGCGACAGTGAACACCTCGCTGGTGATGTCGTTGACCCCGATCATCGGAGTGACGCCGATCTGCTTCCAGGCGAAGGTCTGGCCGTTCTTGGCGTACAGCGACGACAACTGGTTGTAGGTCGACTGTGCCGACTGAATCGCGTAGGTGCCCATGGTCTGCGCATTCGGACCGCTGGTGGGTGCCGGCCCGTCGCCGTAGTCCATCGCCATCACGTTGACGCCAGCCAGTTTCACCCCGGCAGTCAGTGCCGACTGCACAACGTTGAGGCCATCAATGGTCAAGCCCTGCGGCAACACCGGAAGGGTGTACCAGATCTGCACCTGGGGCCGGGCCTGCTGCAGCAGTTTCAGTGCACTGCTGTTGAGTGCGATCGAGGCCGCGTCGGCGACCGCTGCGCCCTCGATATCGAAGTCGAGGTGGGTGAGGCTGTAGGTGTCGACGACGCCCGCGTAGGCATTCGCCAACGCCTGGGCACTGAGACCCCTGGCGACGTACGACTGGGCAAGGCTGGTACCTGCCGCCCCGCCGAAGGAGATCATCACATCGCCGCCGGCCGCCCGTAGCGCCGCGATCGACTTATTGATCGCCACCGCCTGCGCGTCGGTCGAATTCGGCTCCAGCACCCCGTAACCACCCCATGCGGGGTTGCCGGCCGGATCCACCTGGAGGAAGCCGAGCGTGAACAGCGACGCCCCAGTGGCCTTGGACATCGCAACCAGGTCCGGCACCGGCCAACCGGCCATATCCACGTACGGCGCGAAGAAGGCGTTACCCCATTGCGCGGTGGTCGCGCCGGTCTGGGGCGTGATGTCGTCGGTGAGGATCGTGCCAATTGCGGTAGCCCGGGCGATCGTGGCGCCCGACGGACTCGACAACGTCACCGTGAACGTCTCGGTCGGTTCGACCGTCGCGTCACCGGTGACTGCGACGGTGACAGTCTGCGAAATCACTCCCGGTGCGAAGGTGAGCGTGCCCGAACCCGCGGTGTAGTCCTGGCCAGCCGTGGCGGTGCCGTTGGACGTCGCATACCGGACCGTGACCGTGGTGGCCGAGACCTTCGACAGCGTCGCGGTGAACACCAGGTTCGACGTCCCGCTACCCCCCTCGGTCACGCTGCTATCGGCAACCGACACCGTCGGCGGCGTGACGACGACGGCCACGTCATCGTTGGTGATGGTGCCGACCGCGGTGCCTTTGGCGATGGTGACCCCCGACGGGGCCGACAACGTCACGGTGAATGTTTCGCTCGGTTCGACAGCCGTGTCGCCGAGGATGCCGACGTGCACCGTCTGGATGGTCACCCCCGGCGCGAAGGTGATGGTGCCGGCGTCGGCGGTGTAATCCACCCCGGCGGTGGCGGTGCCGTTGGAGGTCGCGTAGTTGACGCTCACGGGCGTGGCCGAGGCCTTGTCCAGGGTCGCGGTGAACATGAAGTGGGAGTGCTCGCCGTTGCCTTCGGTCATGGCGAGATCGGCGATGGACACCTTCGGCGCGGTGCTCGGCGACGAGTCGACATCGTCGTTGGTGATGATGCCGATAGCGGCTGCATCGGCGATGGTGGCGTTCGATGCGTTGGACAGGTTCAGCGTGAACTGCTCGTTGAGCTCGTACATCGTGTCGCCGACGATGGCGACGCTCACGATCTTGCTGGTCTCGCCCGGGGCGAAGCTCAGTGTGCCCACCGTCGGTGTGAAGTCGCCGGCGGTCGCGGTGTCGGTGCTGGTGCTATATCCGACGCTCACCGTGTTGGCGGCTGCCTTCGACAGCAGCACCGTGAAGTTCATCGCAGACGTGCCGGTATTGCCTTCGGCGATGCTGCGATCGCCCACCGACAAGGTCGGCAGTGGGGTCGCCGGTGTCGCGTTGAAGATAAGGTTCTGCCACTCGGTGCGCGCACCGCTGTCGAGGGCGATGATATTGCTGGTCTGCAGTTGGCTGAGGGTGACACCGGACAGCGTGTAGGTCTGGTTGTTACCGACGATCGTGATCTTTGTGGAGCCGGTGCTGTCGGTGACATCGAAATTCGGTGCTGTGAACCAGCCGAAGTCGAGCTTGTCCTTACTCGGATCGAATGCCAACGCGGTGTTCGTGCCGTACTTCCACGCGATGACGGTGGTGGTGCCGGTCTTGCCCGCGGGTGGCGTGCCGGTGCCCGCTGCGGTCGGCCAGATGTTGGTGCCGGCCATCGGCACACCCTGGGGCTTGATCTGCGAATCCGGTAACGCGGTGAAACCGAGTTGTTTGTACAGCGAGTCCTCGCGTGCCTGGGCGAAGTGGAAGACGAAGTTGGTCGCGGTCAGTTGGCTCTTGGTGACGCCCTTGAGGATCAGTGCCTGGCCGGTGCCGGCGTTGCCGAGGATGAGGCCGTTGGGGCTATCAGACATGTAAAGCTGTTCGCGGGTGCCGTAGTACCGGAAATCGACGACATCGGTTGCGGGGTTGAATGCCACGCTGTCGACCTGCCCCAGCTCGTGGGAGCGGATATAGACGGTGTTGGGTGCTGCCGTGACGCCGCGCTCCCAGGCCAGTGCGCCGGAAAGGTCCTGGCGCAGATGGTCGTTGATGATCGGATTGAAGTTGTCGACGGTCAGCTGACCCAGCGACACGCCCTGGATGATCGCGGTCTCGCCGGTCCAGGGACTGCGGAAGCCCACGCCTTCGGGGGTGTCGACGACGATGAAGTTGTGCACCGAGACGTCGCCGAGGTCGAGCTTGTCCTTGGCGGCGTTGAAACCGATGACGTCGGCTCCGGTCGCGGTGACGTTGTAGACCGTGCCGGTGCTCGTGGTGATCGGCGCTGTGTTGGTGATGGTGCCGGTTGCGGTGGCCGTGGTGATGGTGGCGCCGGTGGGGTTGGACAGTGTGACGGTGAAGGTTTCTGCTGTCTCGACGACCGTGTCGCGCAGGACCGGCACGCTGATCTGCTGGGAGGTCACTCCCGGGGCGAAGGTCAGGGTGCCGGTGGTTGCGGTGTAGTCGGTGCCCGCGGTGGCGGTGCCGTTGGTGGTGGCGTAGCCGATGGTGACCGATGTGGTCGACGCCTTGGACAGCGTGACCGTGAAGGCGGCCTGCGCTGTTCCGGTGGCCGATGGTTCGGCCGCGGTCACATTGCCCACCGAGACACTCGGCGGGGTCACCGTGATCGGTGTGGTGGTGGTTGTGTTGGTGATGGTGCCGGTCGCGGTGGCGCCTGTGATGGTGGCGCCGGACGGGTTGGACAGTGTGACGGTGAAGGTCTCGCTGGACTCCACGGCGGTGTCGGCGAGGATGGGCACGTTGATCTGCTGGGAGGTCACTCCCGGGGCGAAGGTCAGGGTGCCGGTGGTTGCGGTGTAGTCGGTGCCCGCCGTGGCGGTGCCGTTGGTGGTGGCGTAGCCGATGGTGACCGGGGTGGTCGACGCCTTAGACAGGCTGACCGTAAAGGCGGCCTGTGCCGTTCCGGAGGCCGGTTCGGCGGCGGTGACGCCTGCCACCGAGACACCCGGCGGGGTCACCGGGGGCGTAACCACAGCGGCGCCGTTGACCTGCAGGCCGGTGACTGCCGAGCCGGCAGCGCCGGTGTTGGCCTGGAATCCGAACGACGTGGTCTGCCCGGCGCTGACCTGACCGTTGTACGGGGCGTTGGTCACCACATAGGCGGTGCCGACATGGCTGGAGATGACGCCGTTCCAGATGTTGGTGATTTCCGCGGGGGTGTTGAAGCTGACGGTCCAGCCGTTGAGGGCGCTCGGGCCGGCCGCCACTGTCACATTGCCGGTGAAACCCGAACCCCAGTCACTGCTGACGGCGTAGTTCGCCGACGGGCTGCTTGACACAGACGCTGCGGCAGTCGGGCTGGCTGTGGTGCGAGCGGCCGTCAACTGCTGACCGGTCTGAACGGATTGCGCGGCCGGTGCGTAGCTGGACGTCAGCCGGTTGATCTCGCGACCGACCAAAGACAGTGCGGCCGTGAGGAAGTTGAGGGGACCGGCGGGTGTTCCTGTGCCGTATCCGGACAGTGTCGTGCTGAGGGCCGAGAGGAATCCAGACACTGCAGCCGGTTGTGCCGCAGCAGCCGCAGCAGCCGCAGCCCTCGGCGCGGCCGCAACGGCGCGATCAACAGCCGACGCCGCAGGAGCGGGAATCGCAAGCGACGGTGCCGAGATCGTTCGCACATCCGACGAGGTGTCGATCTGAGCCAAGCTCACCTCAGGTGCGAGCGCGGTCGGCAGCTGAAGTGAGCCGCGATCGGAGCCACGCGGTGCTGTTGGGGCCGGGGCCGGAAGATCCACGGATCCCCGGCCTCGCGTGGATGAGTCTGCTGTTCGGGTTGGGGCGGCGTCTTCGCGACCGGCGGTGCGCTGATGCGCCCGCTGGGCGCGGGCCTTGGGCGCCGGCGCGGATTCGGTGCTCGATGCTGAATCGGTGCTCGGCGCCGAGGAGTCGTCTGCCCAAGCCACACCGGGCGTGATTGCGACCGCCCCGCCGATACCGAGGGCGATAGCCAGAGCGCCAACACGACCGATGTACTTGGATGAACCTGCGGACAACATGGTGAGCCTTTCCTACGGTCTCTGGCTACGGATGTAACCAAAGTTAGCGGAGGCGCTGCCGGAGTAATAAATTCCGAATAGTTGGTTAATAAAACCCTGGCAGCACGCTGATGAAGTGAACATAATCACACCGCGCGTGGGTAAGCAAACACCCGGCGCGTGTGATCTTCCAGTCGCTGCGCACATCGCCGAGTGCAGGCAAACATGTGTGCGTAGTCGCGAATTCTCACCCCGGGGGGCGAGTCAGACCTGAACCCCCACGTCGGCGGGCGGGTTTTCCGGCCTACTCTGGTGGCGACTCACGCGGCCAGTAGCCGCGAGCAACCCGCCACGTGAGCCGAGATATGAAAATGAACTATTTATGACACGGTCGACCGCGGGGGAGCGGGGGGTATGAAACTGCCAGAGTCGCGGGTATCCAGATGGGCGGGCTTGGACCCGGCGGACCGGAAAGCCCAACGGCGCGCGCTGATCGTGCGCGCCGGCTTCGAGTTGTTCGGCGAGGGTGGTGAAGCCGCTGTGTCGGTTCGTTCGGTGTGCCGGACAGCGGAGTTAAACTCCCGCTACTTCTACGAGAGCTTCGCTGATATCAATGCCTTTTTCGGAGCTTTGTACGACGAGGTCGTCATCGAGTTGGGCACGGCACTGGCCGCGGTGGTGGTCGACTTTCCGGCCGCCAGCCCTGCTCGGTTGCGGGCCGGAATCAGGACGGTTCTTGAGTTCACCGCCGCCGACCCGCGCCGGGGCAGAGTGCTGTTTGCCGGGTCCGGCGCCAATCCCGTGTTCGCAAGCCGCCGCGCCGCGGCCAAGGTTCAGTTGCGCAGGATGATCTTGACCGACCGACAGCGAATCGACCCTGGGTCCGATCCGATGGCGCGTGAGGTTGAGGCCGCGATCTATGTGGGGGCGCTGTCTGAGCTGGCCCGGGAATGGACGATCGGCGCACTCGGCGATGACCTCGATCTCGTTGTCGACGCCGCCGTGCAGATCCTGACCCCAACCCAAAGCCTCAGCTAACCGGGCAGTCCTGCCGGTTGGCCGACTCCATCCCCTTCGGGGCGTCCTCGATGGCCTGGTGCACCGTTTCCAGCACCGCCGGATTCCACGTCAACGCGGTCTTCCAATCCAGGCCGGCCGCATTCGACACGAAGATGGAGTGGGTGTCGTCGAAGGTGAAGCAGCGCCGGTGCGGCAGCACCGGGTCGGTGACGTTCTTGGCCAGGGCACTCTGCATGGCCACAATGCCGTCGTTGGGCCACACCGCGGGGTTCCCGGGCCCGGGAATGGTGAACTTCCTCCCGGCGATGAGCACCACCGGAACGCTGGCCAGCACGCCGGACTGGAACTGGTTCCAGCCGTCCTTGCCCATCAGATAGGCCTGGTTGACCTCACGGCCCGAGCCGGCCATGGTCCTCAACACCTCTTCCTTGAAGGTCTTCATCGAGGTCTCGCAGAAACTGTCACCGACGCAGTCCGTCAGCGGTATGAGGTCGTTGGCGTAGTCGGACAGGTAGGTGCCCTGCCACGGTGTGCCGATGGTGGTCAGGGAACGGACCTTGACCTTGCTACCGGTGGTGGCCAGTACCCGGATCGCCGCGCGCGAATACAGCCCGCCCATCGAGTGGCCCACGAAATCCACTTCGGTGACACCCTTTTCGGTATTCAGCCAGTTGATGAACCGGGCCAGATGTTCGCCGGCGGTATCGATGCTGCCGGTGGAGTTCACGGTCATGTTCTCCGGCAGGGTCATCGGGCATACGCCGAAGGCGCCGAAGCCGGTCTGGTCGGTGACTTGGCCGCGACCGGCCATGGCCGGTGAGGTGTAGACCGTGTACTTCTTCGACAGGAGGAACTCGCGGATCGCGGTGTTGGTGTTGCCGGCGGCCAGGCCGGTGGCGCAGGCCCCGTCCGGGGCGGTGAACGGGCTGGTCGCGTCACCGCCCGAGACAACCACCACCGCGGCCGAGGACGGACGCTTCTCGCCCCCGCCCCCGCCGCCCGGGGCGCTGGAACAACCGGCCAGCAATGTCATCGTCGCGAGCAGGGCAGTCAGGCCCAACAGTGGTCGTCGCATGAGCAAAACGCTAGCAGCCTGCGCTGCCGTGACAGGATTAATGCATCATGAGTGTCCCTGGCCCCCGCGTCGTCTTCTCCGGCATCCAGCCCACCGCTGACTCGCTGCATCTCGGCAATGCTCTCGGTGCGGTCCAGCAGTGGGTTCCTCTGCAGGACGACTTCGATACGTTCTTCTGCATCGTCGACCTACACGCGATCACCGTGCCGCAGGATCCCGCGGTATTGCGTAAGCGCACGCTGGTCACTGCAGCGCAGTACCTGGCGCTGGGCATCGACCCGGCACGCTCGACCATCTTTGTGCAGAGCCACGTGCCCGCCCACACCGAATTAGCCTGGGTGCTCGGCTGTTTCACCGGTTTCGGCCAGGCCTCGCGGATGACCCAATTCAAGGACAAGTCGGCCAAGCAGGGATCGGATTCCACCACTGTCGGCCTATTCACCTACCCGGTGCTGCAGGCCGCCGACGTGCTGCTCTACGACACCAACCTGGTTCCGGTCGGGGAGGATCAGCGACAGCACCTTGAGCTTGCCCGTGACGTCGCACAGCGATTCAACGCACGCTTTCCGAAGACGTTGGTGGTGCCGGACGTGATGATCGCCAAACAGACCGCCAAGATCTACGACCTGGCCGAGCCCACTGCCAAGATGAGCAAGTCGGCGGCCACCGACGCAGGTCTGATCAGCCTGCTCGACGACCCGAAGGTGTCGGCCAAGAAGATCCGCTCGGCGGTCACCGACAGCGAACGCGAGATCCGCTTCGATACCGAGGCCAAGCCCGGGGTGTCGAATCTGCTCTCCATTCAGTCCGCGGTCACCGGCGCCGACATCGACACCCTGGTGGCGGGATACGCCGGCCGCGGGTACGGAGACCTCAAGTCCGATACCGCCGACGCCGTGATCTCCTATGTCACTCCGATCCGGGCGCGGGTGGACGAACTGCTTGCCGACCCGGCCGAACTGCAGGCCGTCCTGGCTGCCGGTGCCGAGCGGGCCCGCGAAGTGTCAGCGGCGACGCTCGGCCGGGTGTACGAGCGGCTGGGGTTCCTTCCCTGCTGAAACAAGTGTGGCGTCGTGTACTGCGCGCCCAGCAGCGCTACACCAGGGCTCAGGGCGACTTCTATGCCGCCGGTATCACCTACTTCACGATCTTCGCGTTGTTCCCGCTGTTGATGATCGGCTTCGCGGTGGTCGGCTTCGTGCTCACCAGCCGCCCGCAACTGCTCGCCGAGATCGACGCCCGAGTCAAGTCGGCGGTGCCCGGCGATCTCGGTCCTCAGCTGATCGCGCTGATCGAGTCGGCCATCGACTCGCGGACATCGGTCGGCATCATCGGGTTGGCCACCGCGATCTACGTGGGACTGCTGTGGATGCAGCGGCTTCGCGAGGCGCTCACACAGATGTGGGGGCAGCCCGGTGCCACAACAGGTTTCGTCAAAACTAAGCTGTCCGATCTGCGCGCCCTGGCAGTTGCGTTCGCGGGCAGCCTGCTGACCATCGGGCTGACCGCGCTGGCCGAGCCGATGTTAATCGTCCCCTCGGTCGGTGTGTCCTGGCTGCTGTTCACGGTGATGATCGCCCGGCTGCCCCGTCACAGCGTCCCGTTTCACCGGTGCGCCGCTGCTGGATTATTGGCCGCAGTCGGGTTCGAAATCTTCAAGCAGGTGGCCTCGATCTACCTTCGGGTGGTGCTGCACGGCCCGGCCGGCACGGTCTTCGGCCCCGTGCTCGGGGTGATGGTGTTCGCCTACATGACCGCCAGGTTGATGCTGTTCGCCACCGCGTGGGCGGCGACGGAGATCAGCGTGCCTGCGCCCGTTGATTCAGCGAGCGCGCAAACCCGATCAGACTGAACACGATGAGTGTGCCGATCACGGCCACTCCGATCCGCACCGGAAGAGCGTCGGCACTCAGCATGGGCGCCGCGCTGATCGCGGCTTCCGGTTTCGGCGGGATCAGGGACGGGTCGGGCTCGATCAGGGTGCCGACCTTGGTGCCGGGAGCGGTGGCGTACCCGTAGTCGAGCAGATGCGCGGCCTGCTGCCACGGCGGGATCGGCTCGCGGGTGCCGCGCAGCAGCACCGAGACCAGTCGACGTCCGTCGTGGTTGGCCGCGCCGACGAAGGTCTGCTGGGCATCATCGGTGAAGCCGGTCTTTCCGCCTAGTGCACCCGGGTAGTTCAACAGCAGCTGGTTGTCATTCTCGAGCTCGTAGCCCGGGGCGTCGCCGTGGCCGGGGAAGTTGTAGGTGCGCGTTCCGACGATATTGGTGAAAGTCGGGTTGGCGAACGCGTAGCGGTAGAACAGACCCGTGTCATAGGCCGAGGTGCTCATGCCGGGTCCGTCGAGACCGGACGGTGTGGCCACCCTGGTGTCCCGGGCGCCGAGCTTTCCGGCCAGCGTGTTGATCTTCTGCATCGCGACATCCATGCCGCCGAGCGCGACGGCGAGGGCGTGGGCGGCGTCATTACCGGAATGCATGAGCAGACCGTGCAGAAGGTCGTTGACGGTGTAGCGGCCGCCGACGTTGACGCCGACCTTGGTGCCCTCGGCGTTGGCGTCGGACTGGGTGCCGTCGATGATCCTGTTCAGCGGAAGCTCATTGATCGCCTGCATCGCGATGAGCACTTTGATGATGCTGGCGGGGCGGTGGCGGCCGTGCGGGTCGCGGGCCGCGATGACGTCACCGGAGTCCAGGTCGGCGA
>NZ_JAEMSG010000111.1 GCF_016462945.1 Mycolicibacterium sp.
GGGATCGGGGCGGCGGTCACCATTGGATGCGCCGGCGCTGCATGGGCTGATTCGACCGACTCGTCTCCGGCGTCATCGGCCGGCCCTCCCGGTCATCGCGCGCCAGTGAGTTCGCGTAGCCATAAACTCCCACCGGCGGCCGCACGCACGGCCAGCCAGCCGGCCGGAGGCGCCGCCTCGGTGCCCGTCACGAGTTCCGCCCCTGCGATACGAGCCGCTTCACGGGTGGATTCGGCCCGGCCTATCGCGCGTCGCCAGGCTGCCAGGACGACCGCTTCGACCGCCAGGGCGACGGCTGCGGCCACGAACGTCAACCCCTTCGCGGCCTTCTTCTTCAACGCGACACCATCGCTGAGTTGGGCAGCTGATCCCGGGCAGGGCGCCAATGGTGTTGTCACCGGAATGCTCGACGCGACCGATTCCGAAGGCGACCCGCTGAGGTTCACCGTCACCGCCGCGCCGTCGAACGGAACGGTGGCGGTGGGTACGGATGGCAGCTACACCTACACACCAGCTGAGTCGTTCGCGTACGACGGAACCACCGATAGCTTCACCGTCGCCGCAAGTGATGCCGGCGGTGGGTTCCACCTCCACGGACTGGTTGGCTTGTTGAATCTGCTGACCCTCGGATTGTTCGGCTTGAGCGGACACACTGCCACGGTGACCGTTCCGGTGACGGTGGCACCCTGGCGGCAGTACAACTCTGCGCCGACGGCAACTGTCACCGTGGGTGAGCCCGATCCGACCACCGGCGAAGTTCTCGGCCGAGTGGCCGGCAGCGACCCCGATGGCGACACCCTCACCTACAGCGCACCGGGGACCACTGCCAAGGGCAGTGTGACGATCGACGTCGGCACCGGGGAGTTCACCTTCACGCCGAATTCCGGTCTGGCCGCCAGTACCGACACCTTCATCGTCACGGTCACCGACGGCTATGGCGGCTCAACACCGGTCGACGTCACGGTCCCCGTCGCGGCGTTGGTGACAGACACCGCGATGGTCACCTACGTCTTCAACTACGTCGACGGTGTTCAGTACTGGTCCGCCGACGCGATCAACGCGCTGCAGTACGCGGCGGACAGGCTCGCGTCCTACGTCGTGGTCAGCCAGCCGGTGACGCTGACCTTTGACGTGACGGCGGTCGACGAACCCGACTCGGGCACGCTGGCAGCGACGGATAGCGCTCTCAGTGGATCGGGTTCCGGCTACGTCTACACCGTGGTGCAGGAAAAGCTTCTTCAGGGGCTGGACTCGAATGGATCACAGGCCGACGGCGCCATCGATGTGAACTTCGGTATCCCGTGGGCTTACGGCGACACCGTCGGCAGCGACGACTACGACTTCGTCTCGACGATGATGCACGAGTTGATGCACGCGTACGGCTTCCTGTCCTACCTCGATGACGTCGGATACAACGACGGTAGACAGTGGCCGGTATTCGACAGCTTCGTCACCGACCAGAATGGAACGTTGGTGATCAACGGCTCCTACCGGTTCAAGACCGCGTTCAACACGAACCTGACCGGAGGTAACGGCGGGCTGTACTTCTCCGGCGCTAACGCGGTGAACGCCTACGGCGGGCCGGTACCGATCTACACGCCCGATCCGTGGGAGAGCGGAAGTTCGGGCTCGCACCTGGACGACTACACCTTCGTCGGTCTCGACGCCCAGCTGATGAATGCGCTTTCCGATACCGGACTCGGCGTCCGGGTCCTGAGCCCGGTCGAGCAGGCAATCCTCGAGGACCTCGGCTACACGGTGTCGACCCCGAGCTGGGCCTCCCTCATGTTCGTCGGGTTAATCTTCCTGCGCCGTCGTCGGGTTCAGTGATCACGCAGGCACCGGGCGGACGACAATCCCGACCCATTCGGCACCTGTGCGCTGCTAAGTTTTGACGATGCAGAAGCCATCGTTGACCGATTGGCGTTCCCTCTACCTCTACGCGGTCTGTTTCGTCTGCATCGTTGTGGTCATCTTCACCACGCTGTCTCTGGTCGACAACGTCATGAGCCTGGTCTACCCCAGCCCGCCCTATATCGATCCCTACAGCGCCCAGCCGGTCGAGCTAGACCGGGAGTTGCTCGAAGAGCAGAACCGGATCAGCGAGCACCGCTCCGGCGTTGTCGGCCTGGTGGGCAATATGGCCGCCTACGTGCTGGTGGTACCGCTGTTTTGGCTGCACTGGAAACTGGCTAACAAACCGGTACCGGTGGAGGGATAAGGCGGGCAGCGCGCAAAAACGGTCGCGCCGATTCGGCCTCGTCGTTATCGTGGTGTGCGCATGGCGCGATGGGCGCCGACCGGACGAATCGAGGCCACTGCCAGTGGATGCTTTGCCCCTCATCATTATCTTCTCCGCGGTTGTGATCATCGGGCTGATCTGGGCCGCCCTGCGGGAGACCATCCGCCGGGATCGGGCGACGATCAAAGCCGATATGGACGAGCCCGAAGAGATCGAGACCTACAACGAGACCTGGCGAGACGAGAAGTAGCGCGCCGCTCAGCCCTGGCTCATCGACAACCCGATGCAGGTGCCGAGGTGCTGCGGGGTGCAGGGGATGCCGTCGACCGTCGGTAGTTCGTTGGGGCCGCCGCCGTACACAGCGCCCGTTTGCGGTGGCGCGGGTGCGACGGCCTGCCCGCCGCCGGAGGTGCCGCTGACGCAAACACCGCTGTAGTCGCTGGGCACGGTTCCGTACGGACATGCCGAGGCCGGTGCGGCGGTGGCACACAGGCCGGCACCGATTAGCGCCGCGCAGGCGCCCGCGCCGAGGAAGATTCTCATATCGCTGAGCCTAGTGGTTGTTTCGGGATCGCGATGTGTCATAGGTCCGCGGTATTATTGGCCTCGCTCACGAGTGGACGTCTGTTCGGGTACCTGGCCCGTCGTCCCGGCAACCGCGCGACCACCGCACGGTGCCCCAGGGGAAGAGCTGGTACGCCCCCGCTACGGCGGGGCGTGCAAGTGGTGGGTGCCCGAGTGCGGTACCGCCGGAACGGCGAGCAATGACAAGCGAACTCAGCGCCAGTGACAAGGCGATTCGTGACCGCATCACAGAACTGAGCGTGCACATCCCGTGCGGCGGGCTTCGGGGTCCGCAGCGGAGCTGGCGATGGCAGTCCTGCCGGTGCGAGGACCACCCGCAGAAGTGGCAGGGCTCTGACGTCTCTCGCGCGAGAGATCTCTGCATCATCTGCTTCCGCGACACCGCGGGGGGCCCGTCGCGGTGGGCGTGGGAGGCGTGCGAGCACTGCCGCGAGGTCAACATTGCGATCCAACGCCGATCGGGCGTGCGGCCGTTCGCACTGGGCCGGCACAGCCTGATGAACGGGATCGGCATCCGCGGTGGGATGCCCGAGGATGTCGTCGACCAGCAGATCCTCAAGCTGGTGGAGTTCGCTCGCGGCAACAGTCGCCTGCACGCCTGGCGGGACACCGAGTATCCGCGCCTGGCCGGGTCATTCGATCCGCTCGCCGATATCCCGTTGTCGGCCTGGCAGGAACAGTGGGTGCCGAGCCTGGAGGCGTCGTGGGATGCGTTCTCCCGGCTGATCGGTTTCAGCCTGCCTCTCGATGTGGACGTGCAATGAGCGACGAGATCGAGGCACGCAGGAAGAAGGTGCAGCGCGGGTGGATCGCCGATCCGCCGCCGGCCGTGGTGGAGCCGCTGCCTCCGCACCACATCACCAAGTGGCACACGATGATGGGCACGCGGAATCTGTTGCGCAAGAGGGAATCCGGGGGAGGTGTCGATGGCTGATGAATCCGATGCGCAGGTTCTTGCCCGCTACCGCGAGCGCTGCGGGAATCCCTATATGACCCTGACGACGGCGCGTGCCCTGCATACCCTGCACAGGCGATACCGCCATCTGAGTACCGCGGCACAACAGCGCACACGTCGGGAGCGCGAGGCTGAGCTGGAACGTATTCGGCGTACGATCTTCGGCCTGGACGCGGTTGCGTCGCCCTCGGCGGTTGAGGAGTGAGTCTGCGCGACGCTCCGATCAGAATTTGTCGGAGGTACCTGGCACGCTGCCGGTCATGTCATTCAGCTTTGTAGAAACCCTCTTTGAGGGTGAGAGCAATTCGTGCGGGGACGGCGATTGGTTTGAGTTCGGCCCGGGCGGTATCTCGGTCGTCCACTACGCACGGGAGAAGAACCGGGATTCCCGTTACTTCGCGTCCTGGGCTTGGCGTGATCTTTGCACCGACCAGCCGCCCGGCCCACTCACTGAGGCAGCTCCGCGCTGGGGCTTCCATCACGCTCGCGACTGAGCGTGCGCGCGACAAGGGCGCCCTGATCGGGGACTGATGTCGTACCTCTCCGGGAGAATTAGAAGAAAGGGATCAATCCCCGCCAGAACAAGGAGCCCCATGCCTACTGAAGTCACCGCCAGCGTCCTGATCGGACCACTCTCCGCCGATTCCGTACACGGACGGTCGGAATCTGCCGCGTCGAAAAAGGCATTCTGCTCAAGCCACGTGCTGACTCTCATGGAGGGGTCACGCGCCACCTGGGTGATGCAGCGCTGTCCGGAGTTGGGTCACCCGATCCCGACGTGGTTCATCCGCCCATCGGTGCCCGAGCATCTGCTCGGGGCCGTGGTGCTGGGGTACGTGGCACTGATCTCACCTGAGGCGATTCAGAGTTCGGACGCCCTTCGCGGTGCCGTCGTCGTGGATACGGATAAGAGCGAGGTTCGTATCCTTCCGCTCACCGATGCACTCGCAGCTGAGGTATTCGCGGTCTGCGGCCGGCATGTGTACGGGTTAGTCACCCGACTGCAGGGCAGTACGGTCTGCGACTACGAACTGCGAGCTGCGGCGGATAGCGGCTTCCTGGTTTCAGCGGTTGGTGCGCACCAGCCCTGGCTGGCCACATAAGAACAGGCAGAGCCACTTCATCAGCCGACAATCAACTGCTGAGCCCGCTGAAAAGACACGCCCAGAACTTCTCCCACATCGCGAACTGCAACACCGCTCGCGGCAAGGTCTCGCGCCAGTTCCCTCGCCTCCAGCGCCGCCGCAGCCGCATACCGATCGGCGATTTCACGGTCAGAGACAACCCGCTTAGCCCGGGCAGTGACGTCAATGCCGTCGACGGTGACAGTGATTATCAGGTCAACGTCCGATGGTGCGGAATCTGTGACAGTGCAGATGAAGTCACGCGCTTCTGCGGGAACGTCGGCCAGCCGGCGGGCCTGGGTGGTGTCACCGACGTTGATCGCTCCATCGGCGCCGACATAGCCGTCTAGCTCGGGAACGGCGATCATCCACCATCTGTCGTCGCGGGTGATGTTCACGCGGTAGGTGTGCATCTCAGTTCTCCTCGCAGTTAGTGCGGCAGCTGCCGATCGCCCCGTTGACCTTGTGGCGCACGCCGGGACTAATCGTGCGATGACCGGTCGGAACAGAGACGCTGTATCGGCCATGACGGCAGGTCCAGGCGGTGTGGCTTCCTTTGCCGTCCCGCTTGGTGAAGCCCGCCGCAGTGAGCTGCTTCACAACTTCCCGGGTTGGGGCCGGTGCGATCACGAGAATAGTCTATGCAACTAGACGTAATATAGTCTATATGCATTGACTGAAAAAGTCGTACCAAGGAACCGGCTAGTCAGAGGGAAACGCCACGATGCTGTCACGTCGTCATTGTGGCTGGCCGGGCCGGCATCGGTGCGCGCAATCCACATGCTTTCTAGAATCCGCCGTGTAGTATATAATCAACCGCGTGGCCTTGAGTATCAAAGACCCCGAGGCCGATCGGCTTGCTCGAGAACTGGCAGCTCGCACCGGTGAGACCCTGACGGAAGCGATCGTGGTCGCCCTCAGAGAACGGCTGGCCCGCGAGACCGGGCGGACCAGGGCGGTCCCGCTCAGTGAGGAACTGGCATCGATCCGCCGTCGATGCGCCGACCTGCCGGTGCTGGATGCCCGCGCCAGCGACGCGATCATCGGCTATGACCAACACGGCCTGCCCACCTGATGGTGATCGAGACTTCCGCGCTCGTGGCGATGCTCACCAACGAGCCGGAAGCGGAGAGGTTCGAGGCCGCGGTAGAGGCCGACCGGGTTCGGATGATGTCGACGGCGTCGTATCTAGAGGCGGCCATCGTCGTCGAACAGCGGTTCGGTGAGCCGGGCGGGCGAGAACTGGACCTTTGGCTGCATCGGGCCGGTGTCGACCTGGTCAGCGTCGACGCCGAGCAGGCCGATGTCGCGCGGTCGGCCTACCGGCGCTTCGGCAAGGGACGCAATCGCGCTGGCTTGAACTACGGGGACTGCTTCGCCTACGCCCTGGCGAAGGTCAGCGGCGAGCCGCTGCTCTGCAAAGGAGACGATTTCGCCCGTACCGACATCGGTGGGGTCGACGCAACCTCTTTGGGGTAGCGCTGGCTCCTTCGGGTAGCACTGGTCGAGCTAGAGCGACCGGTCGCGCGCTGACCGTCTGCGGAACAGTTGAGCCGGCCGGCCGCGTAAACCGGTGTTTTCAGATTTCACGCCGGTGGGTACAAGGAGATTTTGCATCCGGCGTCGAAAGGCATCGCGTTTCCACGGCGGCTCGTCGTTATCGGCGACGGCGTCGTGGACGAGTCGCAGTTCGCGGAGTGTGAATGTGTTCCCCAGTAGCCGGTCGGGGTCGGGTTGCTCCTCGTAGCGCGACCGGACGTACTCTTTGGCGCGCTTGACGATATTGGGGTGGTCCCAGGCCAGCTCGCCGGGCCGGTCCACCGAGACGATCCGGGTGTCTTTCGCGATTCCGGTGCCCAGCGACTCCAACTGCTCGGGGCGTACCACCGCGACGTGGGCCACGGACAGCACCCAGTCGCGCTCGTCACGGTCAGGGTCGTCGAACACGCCCAACTGCATCGGCTTGATGTCCTGCACCCCGAGTTTTTCTTCCAACGAGCGTTCGACGGCACCGGCCAGCGTCTCGCGTTCACGCAGAAAGGTGCCCGGTAGTGCCCACTTGCCGCTGTCCCCGCGCTCCATCTCCACCACCAGAAGTCCGCGATCGGGGTCGATGGTTAACAGCGCGGTGTCCACGGCGACGATGGCGCGGGGGAATTGATAGCAAAAATTGTCGGTGGCTTGCGCTACCGTTGAGTCATCTGGATCAGGTATCTCGTTGTTGCGCATAGGGACCAGGATAGCAATTTGCTCAGTATACGCGCAAATGCTACAGTATGAACAGTTCCGGGGGATCGCAGCAGTTCCGGCCGCTGACAACTCGCACAACGCACTAGGAAAAGAGTCCATACGTCCATATTCGAACAGGGGAGGGTTCAAACATGACACACACGAAAACTGATGCGCTGGTTGTCCTCGGTGATACCGCCACCGAGCAGCACGCCGAGATGTTCGCGATCCGGGCCGCCGAGCATGGGGTGATCATCTCCGGGATCTTCGCCTTCGAGGTCGGGGAAGCCGCCGCGGCCGATGATCTGGCCGAGGTCGAGGAGGTGGTGGCTGCTTTGAGCAAAGCCATCGCTACCCGACGGGACATTTGGATGCCCTATGCCCGCGAGGATCTGGTTCGGGAAGAGCATGCGCGCCGGCTCTGCATGGTTCTGCAGCGTCACGGGCTGACTCTGCGGGTGGGCCCTAACCTGTTCGCCTGTCCGACCGAAGGTGGGCCGAATGCCATCGATAGCGCGCTGCGCGCCGAGGTGCGGGCCGTCGACGCCCTCGATCACGCCGTGATCGCCGCGGCCGGTATTCAGACCCTGGGCGTCGAGATTAATGCAGCGTTGGGCATTGCCGGTTCGCCGTCGTCAGCCGTCAGCGCCGAACCGGACATGACCTACTTCGGCACGGCCGACGTGGCGAAGCTATTCCGCAAATCGCGGAACTGGGTCAGGTGGGCGCTGCGGAACAACGTCTTTGTGCGCAGAGACGGCACGCCGATCGAACCGGTCCGCCTCGGCACGAGCTCGCGCCGCCGGTTCACCGTGCCACTGCTGCACGACATGGCCAAGGCCGCGTATCGGCGCGGGATTCTCGACGAAGTCGAGCTTGAGGGGGTGCTTCGGGAGTTGGCCGGTGTGGAGCGGTAACGGGCGGCCGGCAGCCTCGCGCTGCACCGACACCCATCCATCAACCAACAACCCAAAGGAGATTTCTATGACTAACAACAACAATCAGCAGCAGTACCCCTCGTGGGAGCACGACTCGGTGGTCCATGGTTACTGGGTCGAGCCCGGTCGCCTGCTCGCCACGGAGTACCCCGGCGCCAAGGACGAAGAGAAAGCCCTGCGAAAGCTGCGGGTCCTGCTCGACGCCGGCATCACCTCGTTCGTCGACCTCACCGAGGCTGGCGAGATGACTCGGGGCGGAGCGGCCATGGTGCCCTACAACGGATTGCTGGGTCCCGATGTCGCCTATAAGCGGTTCGCCATTCCCGACACCTCCGTCATCGACGATGCCGGGTATGACCGGATCCTCGACTACATCCGAGCCGAGCACGACGCCGGAAGAGTCGTCCTGGTCGCGTGCTGGGGTGGCAAGGGTCGCACTGGAACTGTGGTGGGTTCGTGGCTCATCGACACCGAGGGCGTGGGCTATCCGGACGTGATCGACCGCATGCAGGAACTGCGTCGCGGATCGAGCAAGGCGGACCACCGGGTCCCCGACACCGATGAGCAGTGCGATGTCCTTCGCCGTCGCGCCCAGCGAAGGGAGGCCTGATATGACCACTCATGACTGGTTCAAGAATCTCGTGGGGTTCAGCGAGCGTGACGGATACGACGCTGTGCAGAGCCGGTTGACCGTCGAGGGCGACGAACTCGTCTCGACGGTCAATGGCAAGCGCTACGGCATCGGCGAGCTCACGCTGCCGACACTGGCCGAACTGCGGGCCCGGGTCAATCCGGCTCGAGGGCAGCGCAGTTCGGCTCGTGTCGTGGTCGCCGATGTCGGCCCATTGCACTCCAAGCCCGAGTTCGAAGGTGCGCTGTTCCAGGTGGCCTCCCAGTTCAATCTGCTGGAGATGATCACGCAACATCGCACCCCCGAGGAAGGCGTGACCGGTTATGTGGACGATCCCACACAAGGGCCGGCGTGTGCGATGGCGGCCGCGGCCGGCACGATCTACCGGAACTATTTCGTTCCGGTGGGTGATCGCATCGGGCAGAACCGTAACCATCAGCTTGATGCACTCGCGGGTGTCGGTGCGGCCCTGTCGGACCTGACCGATCTGCCGGTGAGCGCGCTGTGGAACATGCAGAACGGTTATGCGCTCTGTACCGCCGAGGGCCTGAGGGCAATCGCGTATCTCCTCGACACCGCGTCCGAGGACGTGATCGACGAGTTGCGCGCCAAGCTGGCCATCGGTCTGCATCGTGACGTCGAGGTCACCGACGGCAGCGGTCGGCGGGTCTCGCAGGTGTACTGTTCCGCGCTTCCCGTGGGCTACTCCACACTGCCCAGAAAAGATTGGGAGCCGTTCGCGCGCCTGGTGTTACAGGCGTCGTATGAGGCAGTCATGCTGGCGGCGGTCGAGCAGGCCAGCGCAGGCGGCTCCACGACGGTGTTGCTGACCCGCATCGGTGGCGGTGTCTTCAGTAACGGAGAGGACTGGATCGACAGCGCCATCGAACGGGCCATGGGCATGGTCAACGATGCCGGCCTGGACATCGTCTTCGTGGCGCACGGATCCGTCAGCCCGGGAATCCAGGCGATCGTGGACCGATATCAGCGGTGAGGG
>NZ_JAEMSG010000112.1 GCF_016462945.1 Mycolicibacterium sp.
CACCCCGATTCCCGCGGCGAGCCGGTCGGCTACATCGTGATGGAGTACGTCGGCGGTAAGTCACTGAAAGCCGTTAGGGGAGAAAAGCTCCCGGTCTCCGAGGCCATCGCCTACATGCTCGAGATCCTGCCCGCGCTGGGCTATCTGCATTCGATCGGCCTGTGCTACAACGACCTCAAGCCGGAGAACATCATGGTCACCGAGGAGCAACTCAAACTGATCGACCTCGGCGCGGTGTCACCGATCAATTCCTTCGGGTATCTGTACGGCACACCCGGTTATCAGGCGCCCGAGATCGTCCGCTCCGGCCCGACGGTCGCGACCGATATCTACTCCGTCGGCCGCACACTGGCGGCACTCACGCTTGATCTGCGCACCCGCAACGGCCGCTACGTCGACGGCCTGCCGGAAGACGACCCCGTGCTGACACGGTATGACTCCTTCGGTCGGTTGCTGTGCCGGGCCATCGATCCCGACCCCCGGCGGCGCTTCGCCAGCACCGAGGAGATGTCCGCGCAGTTGCTCGGCGTGCTGCGCGAGGTGGTGGCCACCGACACCGGTGTTCCGCGGCCGGGTCTGTCCACGGTTTTCACCCGAACCCGGTCCACATTCGGAGTCGAACTGTTCGTCGCCCACACTGACGTCTACCTCGACGGTCTGGTGCACACCGAGAAACTCACCGCACCGGAGATCGTCACAGCGCTACCGGTTCCACTGGTCGATCCCTCCGATGTCGCGGCCACGGTGCTGTCGGCGACGGTGCTGTCCCAACCGGTGCAGACCCTGGACTCGCTGCGGGCGGCACGCCACGACAGCCTGGACTCCGATGGTGTCGACCTGTCCGATTCGGTGGAACTGCCGCTGATGGAGATTCGTGCCCTGCTGGACCTCGGTGACGTCGCGAAGGCGAACCGGAAGCTGGACGATCTGGCCGAGCGGGTGGGGTGGCGTTGGCGGCTGGTGTGGTTCAAGGCCGTCTCGGAATTGCTCACCAGTGACTACGGCTCGGCAACACAGCATTTCACTGAGGTGCTGGCCACCTTCCCCGGTGAGTTGGCGCCGAAGCTGGCATTGGCAGCCACCGCCGAACTGTCCGGCAACTCCGACGAACGGCCGTTCTACGAGACCGTATGGCACACCGACAACAACATCATCTCGGCGGGATTCGGTCTGGCACGTGCGCAGTCGGTCGAGGGTGATCGGAACGCGTCGGTCACCACACTCGATGAAGTCCCCGTCGGCTCACGGCATTTCACCACCGCCCGATTGACCAGCGCGGTGACGCTGATCTCCGGACGCTCGGCTCATGAGCTCACCGAAGACCAGATCCGGGGTGCGGCCCGCCGGGTCGAGGCACTGCCCGACACCGAGCCGCGGGTGCTGCAGATTCGGGCGCTGGTTCTCGGTACTGCCCTGGACTGGATCGCCGAACACGAGGCCCGGCCCAGCCCGATCCTCGGCTTCCCGTTCACCGACCATGGCCTTCGGCTCGGGGTCGAGGCTTCCCTGCGCAGCCTGGCCCGGCTGGCCACCAGCCAGTCACATCGGTACGCGCTGGTGGACCTCGCCAACGAGGTCCGCCCGATGACGACGTTCTGATTTCGCTAGACGGCAGCCGCGGCGGCCCGGGCGATCGCCAGTTCCTCATCGGTGGGCATCACCAGAACCGTGATCTGTGAGGTTTGTGCGGAGATGCGGCGTGCGCCGCGCTCGGCGCTGCCGTTGAGTGCGTCGTCGAGTTCGATGCCGAGGCTCTCCAAGCCGCTGAGGGAATCGCGACGCACCTGCGCATCGTTCTCGCCGACGCCGGCGGTGAACGCGATGACGTCGGTGCGGCCGAGCACCGCGAGGTAGGCGCCGATGTACTTGCGCAGCCGGTGGATGTAGACGTCGTAGGCCAACTGCGCGGCCTCGTCACCGGCGGCGATGCTGGCGTGCAGTGCGCGGAAATCACTCTCGCCGGACAGCCCGAGCATGCCGGAGTGCCGATTCAGCATCGTCTCGATCTCATCAACGCCCATGCCGCCCGTGCGCCAGAGGTAGCCGATGATTCCCGCGTCGATGTCACCGGATCGGCTGCCCATCACCAAACCCTCGAGTGGGGTGAGCCCCATCGAGGTGTCCACCGGCCGGCCACCGGAGATCGCCGATGCCGACGCACCGTTGCCCAGGTGCAGCACGATCTGATTCAGCGACTCCGGCGGCGAGCCGAGGAACTCCGCGACCTGCTCGCTGACGAACCGGTGCGACGTGCCGTGGAATCCGTAGCGTCGGATCTTCCACCGCGCGGCCACATCACGGTCGATCGCGTAGGTGGCCGCCGCGGCCGGCAGATGGTGGAAGAACGCCGTATCGAACACCGCCACATGCGGCAGGTCCGGCAACACCTTGCGGGCCACCTCGATACCGAGGACCGCCGGCGGATTATGCAGGGGCGCCAGGGGCGCCAGTTCGCGGAGTTGGTCCAGCAGTCCGTCGTCGACGATCGTCGGCCGGTAAAGATCGGGGCCGCCGTGCACCACCCGGTGCCCGACTGCCACCAGTCCGAGGTCCTCGAGTTTCTGACCTCCCGGCGCCAGCACCCCGAATGCCGCTCGCAGAGCGGCCTCGTGGTCGGCGACTCCGCCATCGGTACCGATGCGTTCGACGATTCCGTCGACCAGTGACACACCGATATCGGGTTGCACCAGTGAATATTTCAGCGACGACGATCCGGAGTTGAGCACCAGCACGGTGTCAACCATCACAGCCCCTGGGCCTGAATCGCGGTGATCGCGACGGTGTAGACGATGTCTTCGACCAGCGCGCCGCGGGACAGATCGTTGACCGGCTTGTTGAGGCCCTGCAGCACCGGGCCGATGGCGATCGCACCGGCACTGCGCTGCACCGCCTTATAGGTGTTGTTGCCGGTGTTGAGGTCTGGGAAGATCAGCACGGTGGCCTGGCCCGCGACCGGTGATCCCGGCATCTTGGCCTCCGCCACAACTGGGTCGACGGCAGCGTCGTACTGGATCGGGCCTTCCACCAGCAGGCTGGGCTCTCGTTGGCGAACGAGTTCGGTTGCGGCCCTTACCTTGTCCACTCCGGCGCCGCTCCCGGACTCGCCGGTGGAGTAGGACAGCATGGCGACCCGCGGCTTGATACCGAACTGTGCCGCGGTGCGCGCCGAACTGATCGCGATATCGGCCAGTTCCTCCGACTTCGGATCCGGCACGATCGCGCAGTCGCCGTAGGCGAGCACCCGGTCGGACAGGCACATCAGGAAGATGCTGGACACCGTGGAAACGCCGGGCAAGGTCTTGATGATCTCGAAGGAGGGTTTCACGGTGTGCGCGGTGGTGTGTGCGGCGCCGGAGACCATGCCGTCGACAATCCCGTTGTGCACCATCATCGTTCCGAAGTAGGAGACGTCGACGACGATCTCGCGGGCCTGCTCGAGCGTGACGCCCTTTGCCTTGCGGAGTTCGGCGTACTGGGCGGCGAACTGCTCGCTCAAGTCACTGGCGTGCGGGTTGATGACGGTGGCCGCGCTGAGGTCGACACCCAGTTCGGCGGCCCGCGAACGCACCTTGACCTCGTCACCCAGAATCGTCAGCTCTGCCACGCCGCGCAGCAGCAGTCGGCCGGCCGCCTTGAGGATCCGGTCGTCGTCGCCTTCAGGGAGCACGATGCGCTTCCGATCAGCCCTGGCCCGATCCATCAACTGGTGGGTGAACATCTGCGGCGTGGTGACCGCCGGAATCGGAATCGCGAGCCGCGTGATCAGGTCGTCCATGTCGACGTGGCGGTCCATCAACTCGATGGCGGTGTCGATCTTGCGTTGCGATGCGGCGGTGACCCGGCCGCGGGTGTTGGCCACCGCACCGGCAGCCTCGAAGGTTCGTAGGTCGGTGTAGATCACCGGCAGCCGAAGACCCAGGCCGGCAACGAGTTTGGCGATCAACGGGTTCAGTACCAGTCCGCCGTTAAGAATGATCGTGGACAACGTGGGAAACCCCTCGGCGGCGTGCGCACTGGCCACCGCGAGCACCACATCGGAACGGTCACCCGGGGTGATCACCGCGACACCCTCGGTGAGGCGCTCCAGAACGTGATCGACGGTCATGCCCGCGACGATCACGTCGAGCACCTCGCGGGACATCAGCGAGGCGTCGCCATGAATCAGGGTGCCCTGCACCGCGGCGCACAGTTCGGCCACCGTCGGCGCCACCAGCAGCGGCTCCTCCGGTAGCACGTAGACGCGGGGTTCGAGGTCACGGCAGGCGGCCGCGACGGCCTCCATGTTCGCCAGTTCGCAGCGGTTGGCCACCACCGCGGCGGTGTGGGTGTGCTGCAGGGCCAACTCGGCTTGGCAGAGTTCGATCACCGCGGCAACCTCGTCGGGCGTGCGGCCGCTGGCCCGAACCGAAAGCAGCACCGGTGCACCCAGGTTGGCCGCGATACGCGCATTGACGCTGAGTTCGGTCGGCGAGGCCACGTCGGTGTAGTCCGATCCGACGATCACCACGGCGTCGCAGCGTTCGGCCACAGCGTGGTAGCGGTCCACGATGTCGGCGATCGCGGCATCGGGGTCGGCGTGCATGCGCTGATAGGTCACCCCGACGCACTCGGCATAGGTCAACCCGGCGTTGCTCTGGGCCAGCAGCAGCTCAAGGATGTAGTCGGTGTCTTCGCGGCGCGCGATCGGCCGGAACACCCCGACCCTGGGCACCATCGCGGTCAACCGGTGCAGGATGCCCAGCGCGATGGTGGACTTGCCGGTCTCCCCCTCCGGCGAGGCGACGTAAATCGAGGTCGGCCCTGTTGTCACGGCTCGAGCATTCCCTAGTCGTCCCGGCTCAGCCCAGTTTGCGCAGCCGCGGCAACAGATCCCGCTCGAAGAGCTCCAGGAACCGGCGCTGATCGTGGCCGGGCGCGTGGAACACCAGATGGTTGAGGCCGTATTTGAGGTAGTCGGCCACCTTCTCCACGGCTTCGTCGGGATCGGCGGAGACGATCCAGCGCCGGGCCACCTGCTCGATGGGTAGTTCGTCGGCGAGGCGCTCCATCTCGATCGGGTCGGACACGCTGTGCTTCTGCTCAGGGGTGAGCGACAGCGGCGCCCAGAACCGGCAGTTGTCGAGCGCGGCTTGGGGATCGGTGTCGTAGGAGATCTTGATCTCGATCATCTTGTCGATGCCGTCGGCGGCGCGCTCCGAGAGCGCAGCGCCTTCCAGCACCGCCGGGATGAGCTTCTCGGTGTAGAGCTCCTCACCCTTGCCGGAGGTGCAGATGAAACCGTCACCGGCCCGGCCCGCGTATTTGGCCACCGCCGGCCCGCCGGCCGCGATGTACACCGGCACACCGCCGTCGGGCACGTCGTAGAGGGTGGCGCCCCTAAGGTGGTAGTACTCGCCGTCGAAGTCCGTCCGGTCGCCGCGCCACAACTCGCGCATCAGCCGGACAGATTCGCGCAGTCGGGCGAAGCGTTCCTTGAATTCCGGCCACTCGCCGGTGAATCCGGTGGCGATCTCGTTGAGTGCCTCACCCGTGCCGACGCCGAGGAACACCCGGCCCGGGTAGAGGCAACCCATGGTGGCAAAAGCTTGGGCGATCACGGCGGGGTTGTACCGGAAGGTCGGCGTCAGCACCGAGGTGCCCAGCGTGATTCGCTTGGTGCGCTCCCCGACCGCCGTCATCCACGACAGCGCGAACGGCGCATGCCCGCCCTCGTGGCGCCAGGGCTGAAAGTGATCGCTCACCGACGCGCTGTCCATGCCGTGCGCCTCGGCGAGCACGCCGAGTTCGACCAATTCCCGCGGCGCGAACTGCTCCGCCGATGCCTTGTATCCCAGTCTCAGTTCAGCCACGCCCCTGTTTCTACCTCAGTGCCACCCGACCCGACAGGGCAGGCTGCCTAAACTCCACGGCATGGCTGCGGTGCTGACGGCCGTCAGCGAACATGTTCATCTTGCCCAGACCCCCCTGGTGAACTGGACGGTGGTCGCCGACGACTCGGGCGTCATGCTCATCGACGCCGGCTTTCCGGGACACCGTGACGATGTGGTGACGTCGCTGCGGCAGTTGGGTTTCGCGCCCGGCGACGTCCGGGCGATCCTGCTGACCCATGCCCATATCGACCACTTCGGTTCAGCGATCTGGTTCGCGAAGACCCACGGCATCCCGGTCTTGACACACGTCGACGAAGTGGCCCATGCCACACGCGATTACCTCGAGCAGGCGTCCCCGGCCGCACTGATGGCGCAGGCCTGGCGGCCGAGGTGGCTGCGGTGGTCGGCGGCCGTCGCCCGCAAGGGAGGCCTGGTGCGCGAGGGTATCCCCGGCACCCGGGCGCTGACGGCCGAGATCGCCGCGACGCTGCCCGGGCGGCCGGTGGCACTGCCCACGCCCGGGCATACCAGCGGCCACTGCTCGTATGTGGTCGGTCGGGTGCTGGTGGCGGGGGACGCGCTCGTGACCGGCCATCCACTGTCCGGGCGGCGCGGCCCGCAACTGCTGCCCTCGCTGTTCAACCACAGCGACGACGACTGCGCGCGCAGCCTGTCGGTGCTCGCGACGGCCGGTACCGAGATCCTGATCCCCGGCCACGGCGATGTGTGGACCGGGCCGATCGCCGACGCCGCGCGCTCGGCTGCCCCCGGCTAGGGCCCCCCACCGCGAGCGTGCGTGTCGGTCCGCCAACACGCCGCGTGGGGCGTGCAGTTCACGCACCGTCGTCATCCACAGGGCTGACTTTCCAGAGAGCTCCTGCGCTGGACACCATCACCCCGTGCGTGCAGAACTCGCGACCCTCTTCAACAGTCAGCACGGCGTTGCGACGACGGCACAGATCCTTGCCGTGACGAGCAGGCGTCACCTCGAGACTCTGCTGAATTGCACTGCAGTGGAACGTATCTGGCATGGCGTCTACAGCGTGGCCGGCAGGGAAACCGAACAGCTGCTGCGTGGACTCGACCTTGCCTGTGGCGAAGTGGTCGCGATCTGTCTGAGCACCGCTGCCCAGGCTTACGGATTCGACACCGAGAACACCGTCGAGCTGCATGTGCTCAACCCACCCGGTGGCCACCAGATGCGACCGGCCGACGGCCTGGTGGTGCACCGCCGCGACGGCGCACCGCTGACCTCGCTCGACGGACGGCCGACCACAACTGCAGCCTGGACGGCCATCGAGGTGGCCCGCTCACTACCCCGCAGGCGAGCACTGGCCACCCTCGACGCCGCGCTGCGATCAGGGTCCTGCGATCCGCGATCTCTGCAGTCCGCGGCCACCGCGCAGGCCGGACGGCGAGGCATCGTCAACGTCCGCCAGCTGCTTGCACTCGCCGACGGAAAGGCGGAGTCGCCGATGGAGAGCGAAGCGCGACTGGTGATGATTGACGGCGGTCTACCGACTCCGGTACTTCAGCATGAGGTCATCGATGCCCGGGGCCGGTTACGCCGTCTCGACTTCGCCTGGCCGGAGCAATGGGTGGCCGCCGAATACGACAGCGACGAATGGCATACCGGAGCCGACGCACTGCGGCGCGACCGGGAAAAGCTGGCCGCACTGCAGGACCTTGGGTGGACGGTGGTACCAATTGTGGCCGACGACGTTCGTCGCCGCCCGCAGGTCCTGGTGGACCGAATCGGTGGCCATCTCAGCCGTGCTCAGGTGGCGTGACGGTGCGCAGACTGCGCGCTGCGGGCGGCGTGTTGGCGTGCCGACACGCACGCTCGCGGGAAACCGGGCCCGCTAACTCAGCGCCCGGTCCAGATCGGCGATCAGATCCTCGGTGCCTTCCAGGCCGACCGAGATGCGCACCACGGCGTCGCCCAGGCCGATGGCGGCCCGGCCCTCGGGGCCCATCGCACGGTGCGTGGTGGTCGCCGGGTGGGTGATCAGTGACTTGGAATCGCCGAGGTTATTGGAGATGTCGATGACACTCAGCTTGTCGAGCACCTCGAAGGCGCGCTGCTTGCCCTGACCCTCAGGCGCGTCGAGTTCGAAGGTGACGACGGTGCCGCCACCGGTCATCTGCCGCTTGGCCAGATCGTGCTGCGGATGGGAAGCCAGGAACGGGTAGCGCACCCAACGCACACCCGGATGGGCCTCCAGGAACTCCGCCACCCGCAGTGCCGAGGCGTTGCTGTAGTTGACCCGAACCGACAGCGTCTCAAGGCCTTTCAACAACACCCAGGCGTTGAACGGGCTCAGGGAGGGTCCGGTGTGGCGCATCAGCGTCTGCACCGGGCCGCCGATGTACTCCTTATCGCCCAGGATCGCCCCGCCGAGGACTCTGCCCTGGCCATCGATGTGCTTGGTGCCGGAGTAGATCACCACATCGACGCCCAGCGGCAGGCCCTGCTGCAGCAGAGGGGTGGCGAAGATGTTGTCCAGCACCACCTTTGCCCCGGCGGCGTGCGCCATCTCGGATACCGCGGCGATATCGACCAGCGACTGCATCGGGTTGGACGGCGTCTCGAAGAAGACCGCTTTCGTCGGCTTACTCAGGGCCTGCTCCCACTGGTCGAGGTCGGTGCCATCAACGAAGACGGTCTCCACCCCCCACCGCGGCAGGATCTCGTTGCACACCACAAAACAGGAGCCGAACAGGCTGCGGCCCGCGACCAGCCGATCACCCGCGCCCAGCAGCGCACCCAGTCCGGTGAATACCGCGGCCATCCCGGACGAGGTGGCGAACGCCGCCTCGGCGCCCTCGATCAGCCGCAGGCGCTCCTCGAACATCGCGACGGTCGGGTTTCCGTAGCGGGAGTAGACGAATCGGTCGATCTCACCGGTGAATGCCTGCTCCGCCTCGGCGGCCGAGTCGTAGACGTACCCCGACGTCAGATACAGCCCTTCGGAGGTCTCGTCGAAACCGGAGCGCAGCAGACCGCCGCGGACACCGATGGTCTCGCGGCTCACCCCGTCCGGCAGCGGCGCCGGGATCCGTACCGAGGGCACGCCGCCGTCGTTGGCGGTCATGACTGCTTCCAGGGCAGGCCGTCAGCCCGCCACCCGGTGCCGCCGCGGTGGCCGTACTCGTCGAGTTGGCCCTCGAATCCGTCGAGCATGTTGTAGGCGGGCGCGATACCGGCGGCCGTGGCGGCCTGCGCCGCGGGGATGGAGCGGTTACCGGATCGGCACAGGAAGATCACCGGGCGCTCTCCCGGCGTGACACCCGCCGCGATCAGATCGTCGACGAAGTTGTCATTGTGGCCACGTGAAGTGTTCCACTCGACGAACACCACCTCGCGGCCCACGGGTGTCAATTCGGGCACGCCGACGAACGTCCACTCGGCCTGGGTGCGGCAGTCCACGAGCACCGCATCGACGTTTTCGCTCAGCAGTTTCCAGCTGTCCCGCGGGCTGATGTCTCCGGCGTAGCTCACGAAAGCGATTCTCCCATAGGGCCTATCTCGGCCCGGGTGAGCACACCTTCCACCGGTCGTTCTCCCGGAGAAACGTCATGGGGCTGCTGATCTTGGCGTCCGGCGTTCGCTCGAAGTGATACAGCACCGTGGCGGTGGCCCGGTCACCGGTGACGGCGATCCCGGTCACGTCGTCGACGAACCGGGCGCCCTTGGCGG
>NZ_JAEMSG010000023.1:0-6459 GCF_016462945.1 Mycolicibacterium sp.
ACCGAGTTCGTGGGCCCGCTCGGCGGGCAGCGGATCACCGGTCAGGGCGAGTTCCATGGCGATCTGGTACGGGATGCGGGTCGGCAGGCGCAGCAGCCCGCCGCCGGCGGCCACCAGACCGCGCTTGACCTCCGGGATGCCGAACGCGGAGTTGCGGGCGGCGACGATCAAGTCGGTCGCCAGTGCCAATTCGGTCCCGCCGGCCAGGGCGTAGCCCTCGACGGCGGCGATCACCGGCTTGACGGCCGGGCGCTCGGTGAAGCCCAGACCGCGGCCCTTGACCGCGACGTTCTCGCCGCGGGCGAAGGCCTTGAGGTCCATCCCGGCGCAGAACGATCCGCCGGCCCCGGTGACGATCCCCACCGACAGGCCCGGATCGGCGTCAAGGGCGTCCGTCGCATCGGCAAGGCCCTGACTGACCGCTGCGTTGACCGCGTTCTTGGCCTCGGGCCGATTGATGGTGATAATCAGGATCCGGCCGCGCTTCTCGGTCAGGACCGCGTCTGTTGTGCTGGCTTCTTCGCTCACCCGGCGATCGTAGCGGCCGCACCGGTGCCGACGGCAGGGGTCCATAATGGCCGTCATGCCCAATGAGGACATCCACCCCGAACTTCGTCGCGCCGCACGATTCATCCCGCGGTTCACGATCCAACCCTGGGCGTTGCCGCTGGTGCGCAAACTCTCCAACCTCCGCAAGCCCTCGAACGCCGGAGTCGAGGTCCTGACGTTGCCGTCGGGCGCAGGTGTCCGGTTGCATCGCCCGGCCAACGCCGCGGGCCCGACGCCTGCCCTGCTGTGGATCCATGGCGGCGGCTACCTGTTCGGGACCGCCGCCCAGGACGACGGCGTGTGCCGGCAATACGTCGACCGCCTCGGCATCACGGTGGCCGCCGTCGACTACCGGCTGGCGCCGGAGCACCCGTATCCGATCCCGGTGGAGGACTGCTACAGCGTGCTGACGTGGCTGGCGCGACTGCCCGGGATTGACTCCGATCGGATCGCGATCGGTGGAGCAAGTGCCGGCGGCGGGCTGACCGCGGCGCTGGCATTCCTGGCCCGCGACCGCGCCGAGGTGACACCGGTGCTGCAGGTCCTGTCCTACCCGATGCTCGACGACCGCAGTGTCGATCCTTCGTTGGACGACACCGGCTTCCGGTTGTGGAACCCCGCGAGCAACCGCATCGGCTGGCAGTCCTACCTCGGTGGTGCCGACCCAGCGGTGGCGGTCCCGGCCCGTCGTGATGATCTCGCCGGTCTGCCGCCGGCCTGGCTTGGGGTGGGAACCCTCGACCTCTTCCACCGCGAGGACCTCGCCTACGCGGAGCGTCTCGATGCGGCCGGCGTGCCGTGCGAGGTGCACGTGGTTCCCGGGGCGTTCCACGGCTTCGACCGAATCGCGGCGAAATCGTCGGTCGCACGCGCCTATTTCGACAGCCAGGCCACCAGTCTCCGGAAAGCGTTGAGCTTATGACTCCGATCTCCGCCGTGCTCACCGAGCAGCAGAGCGACCTGCGCGATGCGGTCGCCAACCTGATGGCCAAGCGCTCGCCCGAGGCAGCGGTGCGCCGACTCATGTCCGACGAATCCGGTCACGACACCGCGGTGTGGTCCGAGCTGGTGGCGATGGGACTGCTGGGTCTGACCATCCCCGAGGAGTTCGGCGGCGCGGGTGCCGATGCCACCGAGCTGGCGGTGGTGTCCGAACAGATGGGCCGGGCGCTGTTGTGCGCGCCATACCTCTCGACGGCGGTGTTGACCCCGTATCTGCTTCTGGCGCTCAGTGATTCACCTGAGTGCGCCGAGGCGCTGCCTCGGATCGCGGCGGGCGAGTTGCTCGCGACTGTTGCCTTCGCCGAAGGCGGTTCAGCACGCCCTCCTGAGCACCCCGCGACGTCGGCAACCGCTGACGGAGACGGATGGCTACTAACCGGTGAGAAAACCTATGTGCTCGATGCGTCGATCGCGGACCGGTTTTACGTGCAGGCTGACTGCACTTCGGGCGTCGCGATCTTCGCCGTCGAACGCACTACTCCTGGATTGGCGATCACCCCGCTGACCACCGTCGACCAGACCCGTAAGCAGGGTCGGTTGACCCTCACCGATACCCCCGGCCGGTTGATCGGCGGCGTCGGCAAGGGCTCGGCAGCACTGGAACACGCACTCGACCGGGCGGCAGTGGCGTTGATCGCCGAACAGGCCGGCGGTGCGATGCACGCGATGCAGATGGCAGCCGATTACGCAGGCGTCCGCCACCAGTTCGGCCGTGCCATCGGCAGCTTCCAGGCGATCAAACACCTGTGCGTCGACATGCTCCTGGAGGCGGAGTCGGCGCTTTCGGCCGCGCGCCACGTCGCTGCCGCCTTCGACGCCTGCGAGCCGGACAGGTTGGCCGATCTGGCGCTGGCCCAGGGGTATTGCTCGGATGCGTTCGTGTTCGTCGCGGCGACCACTATCCAGGTCCACGGCGGGATCGGCTTCACCTGGGAGCACCCGGCCCATCTGTACTTGCGGCGTGCCCGCACCGACGCGCAGATTTTCGGCGACTCGAACTGGCACCGGGAGCGCTACGTTCGACTACGGGAGGAGAACTCATGACCGATGTGACCGACGACGACGTCCGGGCCGAGGTGCGGCAGTGGCTGGCCGATAACTTCGAACCCACCCGCGACCGCGGCGAGTGGAGTCGGAAGGTGTTCGACGCAGGTTGGTCGGCACCGAGTTGGGAGCCGCCGTGGGGTGGTCGCGGACTGAGCACTGCGCAATCACGCGTCGTGGCAGCCGAATTCGCCGACGTCGGCGCGTACGGCACTGGAGCGGACCGTGCCGACATGCTGGCCTGCACCGTGCGCGATCTGGGAACCGAGGAACAGAAGCTGCGGTTGATCCCGCCGTCGGTGCGCGGGGAGACTCGGTGGTGCCTGCTCTACAGCGAGCCGGGCGCCGGATCGGACCTTGCCGGACTGCGCACCCGCGCCGACCGCGATGGTGACGATTGGATCGTCAACGGACAGAAGGTCTGGACGTCGTTCGCCAAGACCGCCGACTACGGGCTGTTGGTGGCCCGCACCGATTGGGATGTGCCCAAGCACAGGGGGATCAGTTTCTTCATCTTCCCGATGCGCCAACCCGGCGTGGAGATCCGGCCGATCCACCAGATCACCGGGGAGTCGGAGTTCAACGAGGTGTTCATCACCGACGCGCGAGTGCCGCACGCCAACCTGGTCGGCGAACCCGGTGGCGGCTGGGCAGTGTTGCAACTGGCCCTGGCCTACGAACGCCGCCTGATGGGCGATCTGGCACGCACCGCGAAATCTACCCGGGACCTCAAACCGGATGCCGACAGCCTGATCGCAATGGCCAGGGCCGCAGGAGTTCTCGGCGACGCCCACATCCGCCAGGGGATTGCCCGGGCCGAGTCGCTCGCGACGGTCAATCGGTGGAACACCCAGCGTGCCAAGACCACGAACGATCCCACCGAGGCGGCCACGCTGATGGCGCTGGGCAAGATCGCGATGTCGCGAATCCTGCATGAAACCGCTCGGATCCAGACCGAGATCGTCGGGCCCGAGGCGATGCTCACCGGATCAGACAACCCGGTCGGTGACGCAGTGACCTTCCGCACCCTCAATGCCTACTTCACCTCAATCGGCGGCGGCACCGACCAGATCCAACGCAATATCATCGGCGAAAGAATCCTCGGGCTACCGAAGGAACCCGAGCCTTACCGCGAGACCGCGTTCCGGGATTTGCCGCATTAATCAGCGGAAGTGCAGGATGTCGCTGCCCCAGGCCTTCCGGATCTTCGCGTCGGAGTCGTAGACGATGCGATCCTCGTGGTCGATGACCAGGCAGGCACGGTCTGCCTCCTGGTAGGGGCTCCACTCCGGGTCGCCGGGTAAGCCGATGGGCTTGGCGCTGGCCGCGAAGTTCACCCATCGACTGCGCATTCGTTTCGACACGGATTTGGCGGACTTCGTCCCGCCAAGTTTGAGGGTGACGTCTTTGGGTGCACCGAGAGTGCCCCAGACATAAGGCAATTCGGTTGCATGCGCTGCGCCGACGAGCAGTAACTTCATGATCGGGGTGGCATAGTCGAAGCGGTAGAGGTAGACCGGTGCGACCCGGCTGTGCCCCTCGGCAAGCCACACCGACGGCATCCGGAATCCAACATCGCTGGCAATGCTCACGCCACGTCCACTGCCGCGGTAGCGCGCGTGAGAAGAACCGAGTTCCTCCACGGTGGGCAGCGCCATATCGGGCTGCTCGGCGGCAATGTCGTTGAACATCGAGGTGATCGCGCGCGGGGTGATCGGCAGCAGCGGTGAGCGCATCAGCCGGAACAGCGCCGCCTCGTGCTTGTTGGTTCCGATGATCAGCGGGACCGGAAGCGTACGACCGTCACGGGCCGAGTGCACGGGGTAGTCATCCAGCAGATCACCGTCGACCACCGGGACGAACGCGACGGTGCCCGGATGGTTGACGGGAATCTGGGCGAAGACCCTGTCGGTCGCCGACATCAGGGCACGGATGTCCACGTCGACCAACTTCTCGGCCTCAGCCGCGGTGATACCCAGATGATCGAGCACGAGGTGGGTGACTCGTTGGGCACGATCGTGGGTGTACACCGATGTCGCCGGGGAACTCTGGGCGATAGCAGCGGCGAATAGTCCTTCGGCTTGGGGGACGGCGAGCAGAGTGGTCACGATGCCGGCGCCGGCGGATTCCCCGAACAGTGTCACCCGGTTCGGATCGCCGCCGAATGCGGCGATGTTGTCCCGGACCCACGCAAGTGCCGCGAGAACGTCGCGCAGACCGACGTTGGAATCGAAGTTCCCGCGGCCCATTCCGGAGAGGTCAAGAAAGCCGAACACCCCCAGTCGGTAATTGAGCGTGACCACCACGACGTCACCCTCGCTGGACAGTCGCCTGCCGTCGTAGAGGGGTTGGCTGCCCGACCCGAGCACGAAGGCACCGCCGTGCACCCAGACCATCACCGGTTTGGCGTCGCCGGGTGTAGTGCCCCTGGGAGCCCAGATATTCACGCTCAGGCAGTCCTCGTCCTCCGCCCCACCGAGGTCGAGGGGAAAGACCGGAAGGGGGGGTTGCGGGCACACGAACCCGTACCGACTGGCATCGGCCACCTCGGTCCAGGGTTGCGGTGGTTCGGGCGCCCGGAACCTCAAGTCGCCGACGGGCGGCGCGGCGTAGCGGATGCCCTTCCACGCCACGGCACGGCCGACGTCGATTCCACGGACCGGCCCGTAGGTGGTCTCAACCACGAGGTTGTCCGCCACGGGATTGTCAATCGTCATGGGCGCTCGAAGGGTCCTTTCTGGTCGACCGTCAGGTTACCGGCCGGGCGCCGACGGCCTAGAAATGCAGCGCCCGCCAGTGCCAGTCCAGCACCGGACGGTCCTCACCATCGCCGACCGCGTAGACGAGTGAGCGCAGGTGCAGCACGCCACCGCGGTCGCTGGGCAGTACATCAGCGGCTTCGACGTGCAGATCGCTGTAGAGGGTGTCGCCCTCGTACGCGGGCCCGGTGTGATCGCAGGACTGCCAGCCCAGCACGGTGGCCAGGTTGGGCAGCAGGCGGCTGGCCTGGGCTAGAGCGAGGCCAATCGTGTGGCCGCCGTACACCAGGCGCTGTCCGCCGGTTCGCGAATCATGATGTGTGGCAGCAATATTCAGGGTGAGCCTGGCCAGCTCCGGCGCGGAGCTGACGACGTCACCGGTGCTGCGCAGCACCGAGCCGACCATCGTGGCGTCGAAATGGGGCCCGGGTACCCGTCGGCGGAAGGCGTCGGCGTCCCAGTGTCGGGTCGGGTCGGCCTCCGGCACCGGACCCGCGCCGATCTGCGCTACGTCGTCGTGATGTCCGGTGTCGCCGGCGCCCCGGCGGCACGGCAGCATCGCGCAGCGGTAGAAATCGAGCACCAGTCGGCCGGCCTGGTCGACGGTGGTCATCCGCAGCGCGGCCAAGCCGGTCGGGGCGCGGTCGGGTTTCGCGCTGTTCTGCTTCAGGCCCCTCACCTCGGTGCGGGTGGACAACGTGTCGCCGATCATCGGAAACCGGTGGAAGATCAGGCCGCGGTAGAACAGGTTGGCCTTAACCCGCTGGGTCACCAGCGTGGACTGCCCGATCGCCACATCGCATACCAGCGCAGGGTGGGCCAGTGGCCCAGGCTCGCCGAGAACGGCGTGCGACAGCTCAGCATCCAACGCCAGCCGCAACCGGTCGCCGACGATCGCCTGATGAGTCGCCGCGATGCCGCCGGTGAGCGTCATCGACGGCGCCGAGTCGAAGACCTGCCCCACCACCAGGTCGTCGAAATAGGGCCCGCCGCCACCGATGTGGCCGTCCAGAGTCACAGCCATCAGTGTGTCACCGTGGTTGCGTACCGGGACTCAATGGCGACCCGAAGCCGTAGAACCGGTGCAGCACTATCACTCGTCCCG
>NZ_JAEMSG010000023.1:6559-31958 GCF_016462945.1 Mycolicibacterium sp.
GGACGCTCGGTATATCCTCTCCGCTGGTGGTAGCTACCGGCACCGTCAGCCGACGGCCAGTCACATAGGCAGCAGTCAAACAGAGGGGAAGCGCTCATGCTCCAGTTACTTCGTGCACCGCTTGCGGCAGGGACAATAGCCGTCATGGGCGCGGCCGCCGTCATGACCGCACCGGCCGACAATGCCGACCGGCTGCTCGCCGCACTGGCGGTGCCATCGAGCAACCTGGTCGCCCTGACGGCATGGCAGAACCCCATCGTGGCACTGCTCGACTCCGGGGAGGTGGCCGAGAACTATGTCTTCGGCAGCTACTACAACGGTGGCGACGTCCCGACGCCGGGCGCCGGCGAGGCCAACTGGCCCTACGCCGGATTCGGCCAAACCGGCGGCGATGTTCTCAACTTCCTGCTCTACCAGGAGGAGCATTACCGCTACGTGGGCTTCCTGGATAATCTTACCGCCGAGGCGTATCTCCCGGCGGTCCAGCAATTCCAGATCAACGTCGAGGACTACATCAGCGTCGTCCTTAGCGGACTGAATCTGGCAGCCAGAGAGTTGGCCACGGGCGTGTGGGACTTGCCGTCGGCTGCCCTCAACGCCGTCCAGCTGGCTGCGCAGGGCCAGTTCGCCGAAGCCCTCACCGTGATCAGCGACGCGATCATCGGTCCGATCATGGCGGCCGGCCAAAGCGTGCTCGACGCCGGAAGCTACGTGGTGAGCAACGTTGTGGCCAGGGCAGGCGCGGTGGTGGCTGTTGTTCCGCAGATTCTGACGGTCTTCGCCGGGTCGGCGATTGGCGGCGCCTCGGTCCTCGCACAAAAGACCGTCGCGATCATCAACGGCGTGGCCTCCAGCCTGTCCACTCTCAACTTCGAGGGTGCCTGGAACACCGCCGTCGACGGATTACTGGGACCGTCCGGAATTCCCGGCACGTTGCTCAACCTGAATACCGGAGCGGGCGTTCAGACCGGTCCGATCGTCGACCTGCCAGACGTTGCCGCCAACTTCGTGCCGAGCTTCCGCACAGCCCTGCAGAACGCGCAGTGGACAATCAGAGGTGCGCTGGAGGTCACGCCGACGACGGCCGCGGCTCCGGCCCGGCGTGCGAAGGCGGCCACTGCGGACACCGCTGCACCGGACCGCAAGGCCGCCAAACGCGATCGTGCCTCCCGCACAGCCACGAACCGGACGGGCAACTAGGCCTATCCATCGGGTGCGCACCCCGGTCGGCGATGAGGCCTGGCTGGTCACCGGGTACGCCGCGGTCCGCGAACTGCTCAATCCACACTTTTCCGCCCGTAGCCTGCACGCGTTGAAGCCGAAGGTGGAGGCACTCACCACAGGCCTGCTTGATCAGTTGGAACACGATGGTCCACCCGTGGATCTGCACGCGAAACTCGCACTGCCGCTTCCGATCCTGGTCATCTGCGAACTGCTGGGTGTGCCCTATGGCGACCGGGACACGTTCGGAGTGTGGGTCCACGCCTGCGCCTTCGAGAAGGACGCCGCTGAGTCCATGCAGGGCTTAGCGGCGCTGATCGACTACTGCGCCAACCTGGTCGCCGGCAAACGCCGTCACCCAAGCGCCGATGTGATAGGGCATTTGTGCACCGAAGATAACCTCGCCGACGGCGAAATCGCCGTTCTCGCAATGGCTCTGTTGTTCGCCGGCTTCGAAACTTCGGTCGTCAAGATCTGGCACCTGATCGTGCAGTTGCTGAGTGAGCCGACCCAGTGGCAGGCGCTACCGGAAGATCCGTCGCTGATTCCGAAGGCGACCGAGGAACTGATGCGGGTGACGATGAATGCCAACCATGTCTTTCGGGTATGGCAGGCGGTACTGCCTGGGCGCGCCGCTGGCCAGACTTGAGCTGAAATCGGTTCTTTTCCAATTGATCCCGCGGTTTCCAGACATGCGGCTGATGGTCGATGCCGCCGAGTTGGGCGTGGATGTCGATTCGCTGGGATCCGGTCTACGTCCACTGCCCGTCACCTGGGGGTAGGTGACCCGTATTTCTCGATCAGGCTCTGCTTGTAGAGCTTGCCGGTGTCGGTGCGCGGGAGTTGTTCCTCGAAGGAGATCGACCGCGGGCACTTGTAATGCGCGAGTCGCTCCCGTAACCAGGTTAGCAGTTCATCACCGAATTCCGCACTGGCAGAGCCGGGTTCGACCAACTGCACGACACCCTTGACCGACTGGCCCATCTCATCGTCGGGAATGCCGAACACCGCAGCGTCCATCACCTTTGGGTGAGTGACCAGCAGGCTCTCGGCCTCCTGCGGGTAGATGTTGACTCCGCCCGAGATGATCATGTGGTGGCGGCGATCGGTGAGGTAGAGGTAGCCCTCGTCATCGAGGTAGCCGATATCGCCCACGGTCGTCCAGCCCCGCTGATCTCGTGAGGCCGCGGTCTTCTCGGTGTCGTTGAGGTATTCGAAGGTGTTACCGCCCTCGAAGTAAATCTCGCCGGGCTCACCGGCAGGGACTTCGTTGCCGTCCTCGTCGAGGATGTGCACGGCCCCGCCCATCGGCCTGCCGACCGAACCGGGGTGCGTCAGCCATTCCTCGGCACTGATCAGGGTCGAGCCGTGCGCCTCCGAGGAGGCGTAGTACTCATCGACAATCGGGCCCCACCAGTCGATCATCTGCTGCTTGATCTGCACCGGGCACGGTGCGGCCGCGTGCATCACGCGTTCCAGGCTCGAGACGTCATACGAATCACGCACCGCCTGAGGAAGTTTCAGCATCCTGGTGAACATCACCGGAACGAATTGGCCGTGGGTGACACGGTGGTGGGCGATCGCATCGAGGGTGCCCTCGGCATCGAATTTCTCCATCACCACCACCGGGATTCCCGCGGCCTGCATCGTCAACGACCAGACCGACGGCGCGGTGTGATAGAGCGGGGCAGGGCTGAGGTAGACCCCGTCGGGCTTCGCCCAAAAACTCACCAGTGCGGTCATCAGGCCGGGCGCCTCCGACGGCGGCAGGTGCGGCAGCGCCCGCTTGATGCCCTTCGGCCGGCCGGTGGTGCCCGAGGAGTACTGCAGCAGATCGCCCTCGATCTCGTCGTCGATGGGTGTATCCGGTTGGTCGGCAACACATTCCGGGTAACGCAGCCAGCCGTCCAGATCATCGTCGGAGGCGTCGGTCGCCGACAAAGCGGCTCCGGCAATCAACAACAGCCCCGGCAGTTGGGGTAGGTGTTCGCCCAGCTTCTCCAGGACACCCCGCGTGCCCGCCGAACCGATGATGGCCTTCGCCGCGGAGTTGTCGATGATGTAGGCGGCCTCGGCCGCGGTCAGGTGGGTGTTGATCGGCACGTAATAGAGGCCCGCGCGCCGTGCCGCCCACATCGCCATGTGGAAGTGCTCGTTATTCTCCATCAGGATCGCGACGGCGTCGCCCTCGCGTAAACCGGCCTGACGGAACAGGTGCGCCAACCGATTCGCCCGAGACTCGAGTTCGCCGAAGGTGACGACGGTACCGCTGGGATAGAGGATGACGGCAGGTTTGTCGGGCGTGGCCTGCGCATGCTCACGGATCTGCATGCGGCGCAGTCTACGACAGGCAGCGAAGCCGATTTCCGATGATGCTGACGGTACCGTCCTGGAGGCTGTAGTAACGAGCTAGCGGGCGTCGGCCAAACGTTGCTTGAGTGACTCGAACTCGTCCCTGAGGCTGGTGGGCAGCTTCTCGCCGATGAAGTCGAACCACTCCTCGATCTGCGGCAGCTCCGCGCGCCACTCGTCCGGGTTGACCGTCAACGCCTCGGCGACGTCGGCCTCAGCGACATCCAACCCGCTCAGATCCATCTCGCCGACGGCGGGCACGAAACCGATCGGGGTCGAGACGCCGTCGGCCTTGCCCTCGACGCGTTCGATGATCCACTTGAGTACCCGGCTGTTCTCACCGAAACCCGGCCACAGGTAGCGACCGTCGCCGCCGCGGCGGAACCAGTTGACGAAGAAGACTTTCGGCAACTTCGAGGCATCGGAGTTCTTACCGAGGTCGATCCAGTGCTGGAAGTAGTCACCGGCGTTGTAGCCCAGGAACGGCAGCATCGCCATCGGGTCACGGCGCACCGTTCCGACCGTGCCCTCGGCGGCGGCGGTCTGCTCGCTGCCCAGCGTGGCACCGATGAACACCCCGTGCTGCCAGTCACGCGCCTCGGTCACCAACGGCACGGTGGTCTTGCGCCGGCCGCCGAACAGGATCGCCGAGATCGGCACGCCCTGCGGGTCGTCCCACTCCGGTGCCAGCGAGGGGCACTGCGACATCGGCGTGCAGTACCGCGAGTTGGGATGCGCCGCAGCGGTTCCGGACTCCGGAGTCCAGTCGCCGCCCTTCCAGTCGACGAGATGCTGCGGTTCGCCTTCCAGGCCTTCCCACCACACGCCGCCGTCGTCGGTCAGGGCGACGTTGGTGAAGACGGTGTTGCCGCCGGCGATGGTCTTCATCGCGTTCGGGTTGGAACTCCAGTTGGTTCCCGGAGCCACCCCGAAGAAGCCGAACTCCGGGTTGACCGCATACAGCCGGCCGTCCCTACCGAACCGCATCCAGGCGATGTCATCGCCGACGGTCTCGGCCCGCCAACCGGGGATGGTCGGCTGCAGCATCGCCAGGTTGGTCTTTCCGCACGCCGACGGGAACGCCGCCACGACGTAGTACGCCTTGTTCTCCGGGGAGATCAGCTTGAGGATCAGCATGTGCTCGGCCAGCCAGCCCTCATCTCGGGCCATCACCGAGGCGATCCGCAGCGAGTAGCACTTCTTGCCCAGAAGCGCATTTCCGCCGTAACCGGACCCGTAGCTCCAGATCTCGCGGGTCTCCGGGAAGTGGCTGATGTATTTGGTCTCGCTGCACGGCCACGACACGTCAACCTGACCGGGCTCCAGTGGCGCGCCGACCGAGTGCAGTGCCTTGACGAAGAACCCGTCATCGCCGAGTTTGGCCAGCGCCGCCTTGCCCATTCGGGTCATCGTGCGCATTGCCACCACGACGTACTCGGAGTCGGTGATCTCGACCCCGAGTTTGGGATCATCGGCGCCGAGGGGGCCCATGCAGAACGGCACCACGTACATGGTGCGTCCGCGCATACAACCCCGGTACAACTCGGTCATGGTGGCGCGCATCTCGGCGGGCGCCATCCAGTTGTTGGTCGGGCCAGCGTCGATCTCGCGCTCCGAGCAGATGAACGTGCGCGATTCAACCCGCGCAACATCCGACGGAGTCGACCGGGCGAGATAGGAGCTGGCATCCTCCGAGTCGCGCAGCGGGGTGAAAGTACCGGCGGCCACCAGCCGATCGCAGAGCCGCTGATACTCCTGCTCGGAGCCGTCGGCGAAGACGACACGATCCGGCTGGGTGAGCTCGGCAACCTCGCGGACCCAGGCCAGCAGGGCGGCATGCTTGGTCGGTGCGTTCTCCAGACCGGGGATGGTCGCTGAGGTCATCGGTGTCTCCCGCTTGAGTTCCGTACAGATTATTGAGCTCGGTGCAGATTAACGCGGGCGCGACACCCGTCGTTAATCTCCAATTATGTCCGATCGCTCCCCGGCTCGATCGGGCAACCGCGCCAGGCGGGTAACTCGCGGGTGGCGACCGCGGTAGCGAGGGCGGATTCGGCCGCCAGCAGCTGCGTCAGCAGGTGATCCTCCAGCGCCGACCGCAGGCCCGCGGTCACCTCCGCAACCCATCGATCCAATGCCGCGCGCTCAGCCAACAGCCCGCGGGCGCGGATGACCCACCCGGTGAGCACTGCGCCGGCTACCAAAGCACCCACGGTCACGACCCGGGTCCAGGCGGGCGCGAGGTCGGCGAGCAAGCGGCCGACGGTCAGGGTCACACCCAATCCGAACCCGGCACTCAGCAGGATCGTCAACCGGTTCTGGGCCCGGGGGCGCACAAACCGCGGCAGGTAGGACTCGAGTGCCGGGCATGCCGGTGCCGACAGGGTCACCGCCGCTGCATCGACCGCTGCGAGTCCGACGCCGTCAGCCATCTGCATCAGCTGCCGGGTCAACGTCGCGTCAACCTCGGCAGCGACCCGCTGCGACCGACGGCCCACCCCGGCACAGAACTGATCAACCCCTCCCCGGGTCACCAGGGCCGCCTCGTGGCGCAGTTCGGTGCGCAGAGCCACGCATGCGGCACGTGCCTGCCCTGCGATGTGCACCCGCGACTGCTGAACGTGACTACGCAGCGCGAGCACCCGCACCGACCGTGATTTTTCCCGTGTATCCCTTGTGCGCAACAGATTTCGCTGCTCTCGTCCGCCGCGCACCAATACCGCCAGCACCGTGTCGACGAGTCGATCGAGCTTCGGCGACCCGACGTGGGGATCAGCCGCCACCCCCACCCAGGACAGACCGGCGTACCGGGTCGCGTGACTCGCCAACAGGGCCCGATCGGTGGCGAGCACCTGCGGCCAGCTGCGATGAACGTCGATCTTGGACACCGCCGCCACCACTGCATCGGTGTTCTCAGCCGCGGCGTCGAGAAGCTGAGCGTCGGACTCCGTCATCGGGGCGGCCGCGGAGACGACGAAGACCACGGCGGCCGGCTGCTCACCGGACCGGAGTTGTTCGACGACGCGGTACCGGCCGAGCCGCTCGCGCAGTGCGCAGGCCACACTCGTCACGCCCGAGCGCGTCGGACCGATCACCGCGATGATCTCCCGGTCACCGCTCATGTCATCGGCTCGGGGATGCCGCCCGCCCGCAGCCACAGCCGCAGCGCACCGCGTGCGATATCGGCGCCGCAGCCACGATGCAACGCCGAGACCGGGCCGCGCGCGTAGCGCTGCCAGTGGATTGCCCGCAACAGGTGATCGGTACCCCCGTCGGCGGGGCCGGGTGGCACGTCCTGGGCCTGCATCACGTCCATCGCGGCGGCCATCCGCGCCAGTACAACGGCGTCGCCGGCGAGAAAATCGGCCACCCGGGCGCCCTGTGGCCCGACCGCCCGCTCAGCCAGTCTGGCCAGCGCGCCGATCAGGCGGCGGTACCGGACGGCCGTGGCAGCCCGGTCGATCTCGTCGAGTACGGCCTGCATACCGCTGACGCTGGCCAGCAGCGCCGCCAGCGTCGCTCGATCCGCTCCGGCGCACACCGCCGCCGAGGCGGTGGCGATACCGAACAGGTCCAGTTCGGACAGCAGTCGCCGCCGGATAGCAGGCGTCAGCCCGGCGGGGTCGGCCGTTACCGCGCGCAGGGCGTCGACAAGAGATCGGTCGAGGACCGCCGGGTCCGAGGCGGCCACCGCGAGCAGCGCGGCCAGCGGCCGGGTCGGCACACCGGTGCGGCGCTCCAACTCCCGGCAGTGGGCGCCGGCAACCACCATGGGTCCGGCACCGCGAAAGCAGGTGAGATCGGACTTGTTGAGCACCGCCACCGCGGGCCGGCGAGTCGCGGTGAGTGCGGCAGTGTCCTCCGGGGTGAGGGTTTCGACGCACACGTAGACGTCCAGATCGGCGGGCTCGCCCGGGCCGGCCACCACCGCGCCGACCCCGCGCAAAGCCCGGCGCACCGTGTCCCGGCCGGCGCCGGACCGCCCGGCCACACCCACCCGCAACGGTGCACTCACAGCGACGGCCAGCCGTGCGGCAAACGGGTGCTCGGCCATCGCGCCATAGTGGCAGCCCCGCAGGTGGGACGCGAGTCAGTCGGAAAGGCAACTGTTGGGTATCAATCTGCGTCCCGGTGGTGGTGCGCCGCAGTTCATACGCCACCATGAATCAATGCATTCGCAGCGTCAGGGGGGCTCGACCACGCCCGGAACCCCGACGCATCCTTATCCGCGGGTGACCAGTTTCCGCTCGCGACGCGCGGCGATCACCGAAGCACAACAGGAGATATGGGAGCGGCTGTGGCCCCGGTTGGGCACGCTGGCCCAGCCGCCGCGCGAGCTCGACACCGCGGCCTGGTTCGGCCGCCGCGCTCCGCTGGTTCTCGAGATCGGCTGCGGTACCGGAACGTCGACGTTGGCCATGGCGCGCGACGAGCCTGATATCGACGTGATCGCCGTCGAGGTCTACCGCCGCGGGCTGGCGCAGCTGCTGAGCGGGATCGACCGCGAGGGCGTACCCAACATCCGGTTGATCCGGGGTGACGGCGTCGACGTGCTCGAGCATCTGGTGGGCTCCGGCACACTCACCGGGGTGCGGATCTTCTTCCCGGATCCCTGGCCGAAGTCCCGGCACCACAAACGGCGGCTGCTGCAAGCACAGACGGTCGCACTGATCGCCGAGCGGCTGCGCCCCGGCGGTGTCCTGCACTCCGCGACCGACCACGCCGGCTATGCCGAGCAGATCGCCCAGGTCGGCGACGGCGAGGCGCTGCTGCGCAGGGCACAGCCCGGCGAGGCGCTGCCGATCTCCGCGGATCGGCCGACCACCAAATACGAGACCAAAGCCCGGCATGCGGGCAGCGCGGTGACCGAATTCCTGTGGGTGCGGCAACCATGACAGTGATCGAGGTAACCGCGGGCAGCGGACCGGCAAACCTGCTGGTGGCGTCGGTCGACGGGCAGGCCCGCCGCACCCAACTGGAAGACATCGCGCGGTCCGGCACCGGGGTCAACGCGCTCGGATTTCGCGAACATGACAGCTGGGCGTTAGCGTCGGATACCTTGGATTTCGTCGACTTGGAGGACATTGCCGATGTTTTCCGCTAGCCCGGGGCATGGCTTCAGCCGTTCCGGCCGCTGTCCGCGCTGCTGATATCGCAGCTGCAAGCAGGGCGCGGCCGCCGAAGATTTGGTTCGCTAGTGAGGAGATCGAGTGTTCGCCTGGTGGGGTCGAACCGTATACCGGTATCGGTACATCGTTATCGGTCTCATGGTCGCGCTGTGCCTCGGCGGCGGCATCTACGGCATCGACCTCGGCAAGCACGTGACCCAGAGCGGGTTTTACGACGAGGGCAGCCAGTCGGTGCGCGCCTCACTGCTGGCCGACGGCGCCTACGGCCGGGATCGCACCAGCCACATCGTGGCCATCCTGACTCCGCCCGACGACAAGAAGGTCGACGATCCGCAGTGGTCGAAAGAGATGGTCGACGAGCTGGACTCGTTCGCGAAGAAGCATGAGGACAAGGTGGCCGGCTGGGCGGGTTGGTTACGCGCCCCCGAGAGCACCGACGCCACGGTCCAGCAGATGAAGACCCAGGACATGCGCAAGACGTTCGTCAGCATCCCGCTCAACGGTGACGGCGACGACGAGATCCTGAAGAACTACCAGGACGTGGCACCCGACCTGAAACAGATCAACAACGGCGATATCAAACTGGGCGGCCTCAACCCGTTGGCCAACGAGCTCACCGGAACGATCGGCGTCGACCAGCAACGCGCCGAGGTGGCGGCCATCCCGCTGGTGGCGGTGCTGCTGTTCTTCGTGTTCGGCGGTGTGGTGGCGGCCAGCCTCCCGGCCATCATCGGCGGTCTTTCCATCCTCGGCGCACTCGGCATCATGCGGCTCGTCGCCGACCACGCGCCCGTGCACTTCTTCGCTCAGCCCGTGGTCACGCTAATCGGTCTCGGTATCGCGATCGACTACGGACTGTTCATCGTCAGCCGGTTCCGGGAAGAGCTCGCCGAAGGCTACGACACCGAGGTGGCCGTGCGGCGCACCGTGATGACGGCCGGGCGCACCGTGGTGTTCTCCGCGGTGATCATCGTGGCGTCGTCATTACCGCTGCTGCTGTTCCCGCAGGGATTCCTCAAGTCGATCACCTACGCGATCATCGCCTCGGTCATGCTCGCCGCGATTCTGTCGATCACCGTGCTTGCTGCCAGCCTTGCCATCCTCGGCCCGAATGTCGACGCGCTCGGGGTGCGCACATTGCTGCGGGTTCCGTTCCTGCGCAACTGGTCGTTCTCCCGCACGATCATCGAGTGGCTGGCCGATAAGACTCAGAAGACCAAGACCCGCGAAGAGGTCGAGAGCGGCTTCTGGGGCAAGCTGGTCAACCGGGTGATGAAGCGGCCCATCGTGTTCGCCGCGCCGATCGTGGTGCTGATGATCCTGATGATTATCCCGCTGGGCAAGCTGGCCCTGGGCGGTATCAGCGAGAAGTACCTGCCGCCGGATAACCAGGTCCGAGTGGCCCAGGAGGAGTTCGACCGGACCTTCCCGGGCTTCCGCACCGAGCCGCTGACCCTGGTGATCACGGCCGATGACGGCAAGCCGATCACCGATCAGCAGGTCGCCGAGATCCGCAGCAAGGCAATGGCAATCAGCGGCTTCACCGATCCGGACAACAACCCCGACGCGATGTGGAAGGCCCGCCCCGGCACATCCAACGACCCGTCGGTACGGGTGATTCAGAACGGCCTGGTGAATCGCAACGACGCCGCCAAGAGGATTCACGAGTTGCGCGACATCGTCCCGCCCAAGGGGATGTCGGTCTACGTGGGCGGCACGCCGGCATTGGAACAGGACAGCATCCACAGCCTGTACTCGAAGCTGCCGCTGATGGTGCTGCTGCTGATCACCACGACGACGATCCTGATGTTCCTGGCGTTCGGCTCGCTGGTGTTGCCGATCAAGGCGGCCCTGATGAGCGCGCTCACACTGGGATCGACCATGGGAATTCTGACCTGGATGTTCGTCGACGGCCACGGGTCGGGCGTGATGAACTACACCCCGCAGCCGCTGATGGCTCCGATGATCGGGTTGATCATCGCGGTGATCTACGGCCTGTCCACCGACTACGAGGTGTTCCTGGTGTCCCGCATGGTGGAGGCCCGCGACCGCGGCATGTCCACCACCGAGTCGATTCGGATCGGTACCGCCACCACCGGCCGCCTGATCACTGCCGCCGCGCTGGTGCTGGCCGTGGTGGCCGGGGCCTTCGTGTTCTCCGACCTGGTGATGATGAAGTACCTGGCCTTCGGTCTGCTGATCGCCCTCCTGCTCGACGCCACCATCGTGCGAATGTTTCTGGTGCCGGCGATCATGAAGCTCCTCGGTGACGACTGCTGGTGGGCGCCGAAGTGGATGAAGCGGCTGCAGAACAAGATCGGCCTCGGTGAGACCACGCTGCCCGTTGAGCGCAAGCGGCCCGGCTATGCCGAACCCGAGCCGGCACTCGTCGGCGTCGCCCCGGCAGTCGCGATCGCATCGGCGGTCCCGATCGCATCGGCGGTCCCAGTCGCACCGGCGAGCGAGGCGCCCACGACGAAGTTCGCCGCCGCGCGAACCGACGACGATCGCGATATCGGTTCCTGGCTCGGTGAGCTCAGGAGTAAGAAGCGCCCGCCGGCCGCCAACCCGCCGGCCGCCAACCCGCCGGGCGCCGAGGATGCCACCACCGCGATTCCGACGCAGTCCGGGCCCATCTCCCCCGGGCCCATCTCCTCGGGGCCCAACTCCTCGGGGCCCAACTCCTCGGGGCCCAACTCCTCGGGGCCCAACTCCTCCGAGGAGACCCGGGCCATCCCGGTGAGCCGACCGGAGTCCGACGACACCGACGTGGCCACCGAGCAACTCAACGCCCGCGCCAAGAAGCGCGGCGGGATCAGCGCCCAGGATCTGTTGCGACGCGAGGGCCGGCTCTAGTCCGCTGGATTATCGGGACGGGCGTGCATGATCAGCGGAGCCTCGCCGGCTTCCAACTCCGCCGCCTCGGCACCGGGGTTTGGTGCGGCCAGCACCCGGATGGCGCTGTTAAAGAAGGCCAGCACGGGGACCGCCAACAGCGCACCGATGATCCCCGCGAGTACAGCGCCGGTGGAGATGGCGAGCACGATCGCCAACGGGTGGATCGACACGGCGCGGCCCATCACCAGCGGTTGCAGAACGTGGGCTTCCAACTGCAGAACCGCGATGACCAGCCCCAGGGTGATCAGCGCGTAAATGACGCCCTTGGCAAGCAGGGCGATCACGACGGCGAGAAAGCCACTGACCACCGCGCCGACCAGGGGGATGAAAGCGCCCAGGAACACCAGCGAGGCCAGTGGCAGCGCCAATGGCACGCCCATGACCGCCAGGCCGGTGCCGATTCCGACGGCGTCGACGAGCGCCACCAGGAAGGTCGCCCGGATATAGCCGATCAGTGAACCGAAACCGGCCCGGCCCGCGTCGCGAACACGTTCGCGGGCCCGTGCGGGCACGATTGTCGTCAGGTAGGCGTAGATATTGCGGCCACCGTAGAGCAGGAATATCAGGGTGAAGAACATCAGTAGCGCGCCGGTGATGATCTCGGTCAGGGTGGCCGCGGTGGACAGCGCCCCGCTGGTCAGCTTCTCCTGGTTGTCCTGCAACGCTTTGACGGCTGTGTCGCCGGCTTTGTCGATCTGCTCACGACTCAGATGTGCGGGACCCTCGATCAGCCAGCGGGTGGCGTTATCAATACTCCGGGTGACCTGTTCGACCAGATCCGGTAGACCCGAAATGAACTGGCTCACAACGAAAGTGAGGATCCCGCCGAAAACAGCGAAGCCACCCAGCAGAACCAGCGCCACGGCACCGCCACGGGCCATGCCTCGCCGGTCCAGCCAGTCGACCACCGGCACCATCAATGCGGTGACCATGACTGCCAGGGCCAGCGGAACAACGATCACCTGAAGACGCTGTATCAACCACAGCACAGCAAGGACCGCCGCGAGGATGACCAGCAGACGCCACGACCACGCCGCCGCCTTACGAACAAAGGGTTCGACCGCGTCGTCGTCGGACGGCATCGTTGAAGCCTAACCGGCCGGAGTTGACATCCCGAGACGAACGGCGGGGAAAACGCCCGGCACCGATACCCTGAAACACGTGGCCCACGACGCGACGGTGAACTCCGCCCGCGAGGGAAGTCCCCGCCCCAAGTCCCGGGGGAAGTACTGGTGGGTGCGCTGGGCAGTGCTCGGTGTCGCGGTGATCGTGCTCGCCGTAGAGGCCACCCTGGTGCGGGATCAATTGGCCAAGGCCTGGTTGAGCCTGATCTCGGCGAACCCGTGGTGGGTGCTCGCGGCGATCGCAGCGGCGATGGCCTCGATGCACAGCTTCGCTCAGATTCAGCGAACGCTGTTGCGCTCGGCGGGGGTGACGGTGCATCAGTGGCGCTCGGAGGCGGCGTTCTACGCAGGCAACGCATTGAGTACGACGTTGCCGGGCGGGCCGGTGCTCTCGGCGACGTTCGTCTACCGTCAGCAGCGACTCTGGGGTGCCTCGCCGGTGGTGGCGTCCTGGCAGTTGGTGATGTCGGGTGCACTGCAGGTGGTGGGACTGGCTCTACTCGGTCTCGGTGGGGCATTCCTGTTGGGCGCCAAGAACAATCCGTTCTCACTGCTGTTCACCCTCGGCGGTTTCATCGCGCTGCTGCTGCTCGCGCAGGCGGTGGCGACCCGGCCTGAACTCATCGACGGAATCGGAGTCAAAGTACTGGGCTGGGTCAACTCCGCGCGCGGCAAGCCCATCGACACCGGACTGCGCAAGTGGCGCGAGACGCTCACCCAACTGGAATCGGTGAGCCTGAGCCGTCGCGAACTCGGGGAGGCATTCGGCTGGTCACTGTTCAACTGGATCGCCGATGTCGGCTGCCTGGCTTTCGCGGCCTACGCTACCGGCGGACATCCGTCACTGGCGGGCTTGACCGTCGCGTACGCGGCTGCCCGGGCGGTGGGCGCGATCCCGCTCATGCCCGGTGGGTTGCTGGTCGTGGAGGCGATACTGGTGCCCGGCCTGGTGTCCAGTGGAATGGCGTTGCCGGAGGCGATTTCGGCGATGCTGATCTACCGGCTGGTCAGCTGGGTCTTCATCTCCGCGATCGGCTGGGTGGTGTTCTTCTTTATGTTCCGCACCGAAGGGGCGCTGGACCCCGAGGTCCCAGTCGAGGAGTTGGCCGCCCAGGAGTTGGCTGCCGAGGACCCCCAGGCTCCGCCCGAAACCAGCCCCGACGCTAACGAACAGCACTGAAATACCCTTAGCGCACTGTGCCGATTCACCATGAGCGGGCCCGCGCCCTACCGGCGCTGGTTGCCGACCTCGCCTGCGTCGTATTGTTCGCGGCCCTGGGCCGCCGCAACCATGCCGAAGGGATAAGTCTGGTCGGGGTCGTCGAGACGGCGTGGCCGTTCCTGGTCGGGACGGTGGTCGGCTGGCTGCTCTCGCGCGGCTGGCGCCGGCCTCACTCCCTGGTTCCGACCGGCATCGGTGTCTGGGTGTGCACGATCGCGGTGGGAATGTTGTTGCGCAAAGCCACATCTGAGGGCATCGCGATGAGCTTCATCACGGTGGCCACGCTGTTCATGGCTGTTCTGCTACTCGGCTGGCGGGCCGTCCTGGCGAGGCTGGCCAACCGCAGCCGTTAGGGCGACGGGACGTCGAGGTCGTCGGACTGACCGCAGCGAGCCTTCAAATCCACCAGCGGCTGACGGATACCCGCCAGATCCACCCGCACCGACGGGTTCGCATCGAGATAGGCCTGCACCGACGAGCGCAGGGTATCGCGGGGCGTGCCTTCCAGTCCGGTGAAGAAATCGTTGACGTCAGGATTGGTGAACAGGTACACCGAGGTCGCGGCGGAAACCCCGGCGGCGACACCGGCCAGATCCGCGGCGGTGCAGTTTGGTGGGCCGGCGAGCGCCGCGGGCGCCATTCCGAGAAGAAGTGTGCCGGCGGCAGCGCCCGCGCCGATTACTCCACTGATCGTGCGACCGGCCTGGCGGACAGTGATCATCCTCGGACTCCTTCACATCGGCGTTTAGTCCATCGTAGGGCAGACAGGCTGCTCGATGTGCTGCGGTAAGCTCGCAGCCACGCTATTCGGGGCAATGCGGGGAGACACACCATCCAGCAGTTCATGATGCGCCTGAGCGGCAAGCTGCGCAGACACCGGTGGCTGGTCTTCGGCTGCTGGCTGTTGGTGCTCCTGCCGTCGATCTTCCTCGCGCTGACGCAGTCCAATCAACTGACCGGCGGCGGTTTCGAGGTGTCGGACTCGCAGTCACTGCACGTCCAACGCCAACTCGAAGACCACCACGCGCAGCAGGGCGCCTCACCACTGGCACTGGTCGCCGCGCCGCGCGCAGACGCCACCTACGACGATATGGCTGTGGCGGTGGCCCAGCTCGAACAGGCGGCACAGCAGGTACCCAGTGTCGAACTGGCTGATAACCCCGCCCAGCCGGCGCCGGCGCCCGACCGGCCCTACGTGGTGTCCCTGCGGCTGAGTTTCGACAACTCCGGCGCGGTCGACGTCGCACGTCAGTTGCGGGCCAAAATCGGAGTCGAGGGTGACCGGCCCGGTGCTATCGAAAACGGCCGGGTGCGGCTTTATGTCATCGGGCAGGGCGCACTCGGGGCGGCTGCGCAAACCAGTACCAAACACGATATCGCCGCCGCCGAACGCTGGAATCTCCCGATCGTCCTGATGGTGTTGGTTGCCGTGTTCGGCTCGCTGGCCGCCGCCGCGATACCCCTGATATTCGCCATCTGCACGGTCGTCGTAAGCATGGGTGTGGTTTATCTGCTGTCGACGCTGACCACGATGTCGGTGTTCGTCACCTCCACGGTGTCGATGTTCGGTATCGCCCTGGCGATCGATTACTCGTTGTTCATCCTGATGCGCTTCCGTGAGGAGTTGCGCGCCGGGCGGGATGCCGAACAAGCCACCGACGCCGCCATGGCGACATCCGGTCTGGCAGTGCTGCTTTCGGGACTTACCGTGATCGCATCACTGACCGGTATCTACCTGATAAACACCCCGGTTCTGCAGTCGATGGCCACCGGCGCGATGCTCGCGGTAGCGGTCGCAGTCCTGACCTCGACAACGCTGACCCCTGCCGTACTCGCCACCTTCGGACACGCGGCGGCACGACGCTCACCGCTACTGCACTGGTCTCGGCGGCCGGAGTCGACCCAGTCGCGGTTCTGGACCCGCTGGGTCCAAGCGGTGATGCGCCGGCCCTGGGCCTCGGCGCTGGGGGCGACAGCCTTCCTGCTCCTGCTCGCCGCGCCCGCGTTTTCCATGACACTCGGTAACAGCATGCAGCGGCAGTTCCCGTCGTCACACGAGATCCGCGGGGGCGTGGCTGCCGCCGCCGAAGCACTGGGTCCCGGTGCGCTGGGCCCGGTGCGGGTTCTGGTCACGTTCCCGGGCGGTGACGCGTCCAACCCGGATAACACCGGCACCCTCGACGCCGTCACCGCGAAAATTTCCGAGGCTCCCCACGTGATCTCGGTGTCGCCGCCGGTGTTCGCCGACGACGGCAGCAGCGCACTGATCTCGACGGTGCTATCGGTGGATCCGGAGGATCTGGCCGCCCGCGACAGCGTCGACTGGTTGCGGGCGCAACTGCCGGCGGCGGCCGGTGCCACCCGAGTGGACATCGGCGGCCCCACTGCGCTGATCAAGGATTTCGACGAACGGGTTTCGGCGACCAAGCTCATGGTCTTCGGCTTCGTCTCACTAATCGCCTTCGTGATGCTGCTGATCTCCATCCGGTCGTTATTCCTGGCGTTCAAAGGCGTCCTGATGACTATCCTGTCGGTCGCCGCGGCCTACGGCAGCCTGGTGGCGGTATTCCAGTGGGGCTGGCTGGAGGGCATCGGGTTCGAGCCGATCGCCTCCGTCGACAGCACCATCCCGCCACTGGTGCTGGCCATGACGTTCGGCCTGTCGATGGACTACGAGATCTTCCTGCTGACCCGCATCAGGGAGCGCTACCTGCAATCCGGCGATACCCGCGACGCCGTCGCCTACGGGGTGGCCACCAGCGCCCGCACCATCACCAGCGCGGCGCTGATCATGATCGCGGTATTCATCGGCTTCGCCTTCGCGGGCATGCCCCTGGTCGCCGAACTCGGTGTCGCGTGCGCGGTGGCGATCGCCGTCGACGCCACCGTTGTCCGCCTGATCCTGGTGCCGGCGCTGATGGCGATGTTCGATCAGTGGAACTGGTGGCTGCCCGGCTGGCTTGACCGCGTTCTGCCGTCGGTCGACTTCGAAAAACCGCTACCCAAGCTCGATCTCGGCGATCTGGTGGTGATCCCCGACGAGATATCGACGACCGCACCGCCCGCCGCCGACCTGCGCATGGTGGTCAGGAATGCGGCCCGGCTCAAAGAATTGGCTCCCGATGCCGTGAGTGTGGCCGATCCACTGGCCTTCAGCGGCTGTGGGACCCCGATGGAGCAGGTCGGTCCCATCGGCGGGACCCGAGGGCGCCGGCTCGCCAGGGGTTCCCGTGGCGCCAGATCCGCGACGTTGCGGCCGATTCACCCGGTGACGATGTGGCGGGGCCGACTCGCGGTTGCACTCGATGCCCTGCAAACCGAGACCGAGGTCGAGCGTCTGAGTCCGGTCGAGACCACCAATGTGCAACTACCCAGCGGCGATCGGCTGCAGATCCCGACCGGTGCCGAAACCCTGCGCCTCCAGAGCTATCTCGTCTTGTGCCGGAACAACCGCTCGGACTACGCCGAACTCGCTGATCTGGTCGACTCTATGGCCATCGATAATGCGGCGTTGGTGCTGTCCGGAATTGACGGGTATTACAGTTCTGGGCAACCGCACCAGCACTGGATCGCGACCCAACTGGTCCGCCGGTTGGCTGATCCGGTTCCGACCGATGCGGCCGACGATGCACGCTGGTCCACCCCGGACGCGGCGGCGCAGTGGAACGATGTCCGGACGCGGTGTCTTTCACTCGCGGTGGCGATCCTGGAGGAGGCGAGCTGACGTTGTCCCTCGACGACCAGCCCGTCGAGTTCTGGCCCACGGCGTCAATCCGTTCGGCGCTCGAGACCGGCGATATCACCATCTGGCAGCGCATCGTCGTCGCCATCAAACGTGACCCGTTTGGACGCACCGCACGTCAGGTCGAGGAAGTGCTGGAAGCCGCCGCACCCCAGGGAATCGCCAAGGCGCTCAACGAAGTTCTGGCGCGCTCCCGCAGCCATTTGGATGCCAACGAAAGGGCCCAGGTGGCTCGTCACGTCCAGGTGCTGCTGGAGCGTTCAGCCCTGGACGAGCCGGAGTTCGCCTCCAGGATCGGTGTCACGCGAGAGAACTTGACGGCCTACCTCGATGCGACGACGAGCCCGCAGGCCACGCTGATGATCCGGATGCGCAGGCTTTCGGATCGGTTCGCCAAGATCCGGGCCCGGGAGACCGCAGACGGTGGGCTCTCGGACAACGGGCTCTCAGACGACGGTGGCGCCGAGGATTCAGAACCGGATTCCGAATCCGACTAGATAGTTCTTACTCTCAGCGGGAGTTGATCGGCGCCACGTCGATCACCCTCCAGCCGCCCTCTTGTTTGGTGAGGGCCACCCGAAGCGACAGCACCGCGACACTGGGATCCTGACCCGGCGCACTCTGGGTGCCCCGCATGATCACGGCCACACTGGCCGACGCCGGCCCCAGCGCCTCAAGACCCGCGGAGACGGTACTTGCCTGAGCGGACATAGTGCGCTTGGCCATATCAGCGGTCGCAGATCCGAACTGGGCCTTGAACGCTTCCGCGCGCTCGGGCACCATCAGCGCCGCGGCGCGTTCGATCGATGAGCTCGGGTCACCCGGGGTGAAGGTCGCGGTCGCCTCGGACACCTGGGTGGCAATGCGCACCACGTCGGCAGAGTCCGTGGTGAAAGTCCGGTCGGGCAGGATCCAGTTGGTGTAACCGACCGCCACCGCCGACGCCAGCGCGGCCGCAGCCAACCCCGTGACCGCCAGTCGTATCCCCGGCTTGTCGTCGTCGGTGCCCACCGTCACCGAATCACGACGGTACAGAACGAGATTGACCAGTGCACCCTGCACGATCAGCAGGCACAGGACCGAACACACCGACACCCACCAGAGCGGCCATTCGAGCATCACCCCGATGATCAGCAGAGCTGAGATCGCGGCCACCGGCGCGCCGATATCGAATGCCAGCACCCTGGCCTGGTTCCTCACCGGAGAGACTCCAGCCGAGAGATCATCGGCTTGCCGTCCACATCGGAGACGCCCAGGCGCAGATTCCACCGCACCGTGGTGGGTGTGTTGCCGGCGTTCTCGCTCACCGACGTCGCCACGACGAGCACGGTGTCGGTACGTGCGGAAAACTCGGGCGCCAGGCTCGCCGGTGCGGTTGGCCGCTGAGGGTCCCGGGCGTCCAGATCGTGATGGACCTCCTCGATCGACACCGACTCGACCTGCCCGGTGGTGGCTGAGCGCAGCGCCTTGACCACGTCGCGGTAGGGCGCGATCGAGCCATCGAAACCGGAATTGAGCTCCCCGACGGTGCCGTCGCGCAGCCGCTGGAGGCTGCCCTCGACGTTATCGGTGTTCATATTGATCAACACCGCGGTCCACTCGGCCGCAACCTGCATCGAACGGGCCTGGTAGGTGCGCTCGGCGGTCGACGCACGATGCCCGGACCACATCACCGCTATCAGTGCCACCGCAGCCACCGCCGCTATCGCGAGGACGGCGGAGGCAACGCCGAAGCCGGACAACACCCTGGATCGCTGCGCTCCGGTCTCGGGCACCTCATCGACGCCGGGCATGCAGGGCAGGTTACCGCGCATGGTAATGATGGTGGCGTGACGGTAGACACTCAGCGTTCCGGGATCGATCTCGCCCATGTCGATTCCGTGATCCGCCCCCAGGACGATCTGTTCGGCCATGTGAACGGTCGCTGGCTGGCCGAATACGCGATCCCCGCGGATCGGGCCACCGACGGGGCGTTCCGCCTGCTCTACGACCGGGCCGAGGAGCAGGTGCGGGAACTGATCACCCAGGCGGCCGAGCGCGCCGGTACGGAAGCCTCCGACGAGCAACGCATCGGCGATCTCTACGCGAGTTTTCTCGACGTGCAGGCCGTCGAGCAACTCCGGCTGCAGCCTCTACTCGGCGAGGTGGCGCTGATCGATGCCGCTGGCGACCCGGATGCTCTGGCCCGAGTCATCGGGCGATTGCAGCGCACCGGCGTCGGCGGCGGTGTGGGGCTCTACGTCGACACCGACTCCAAGGACTCCACCCGCTACCTGGTCCATCTCAGCCAATCCGGTCTGGGACTGCCTGATGAGTCGTACTACCGCGACGATCAGCACGCCTCGATCCTGGCCGCCTACCCGAGGCATATCGCGAGGATGTTCGCGCTGGTGTTCGGCGGGGCGGCCGGCGAGTACGCCGAGCGGGCGGGACGAATCGTCGCGCTGGAGACCAAGCTGGCCGCCGCGCACTGGGATGTGGTGCGCCGTCGCGATGCCGACCTCAGCTACAACCTGCGGACCTTCGCGGAGTTACCTGCCACCGCACCGGACTTCGACTGGGCCGGCTGGATATCCGCTCTGGGAATCGCGCCCGACGCGGTCGCCGAACTCGTTGTGCGCCAACCGGACTACCTGAGCTCGTTCGCCGAACTGTGGTCGGGTGCGGATGTCGCCGACTGGCAGGACTGGGCGCGCTGGCGGTTGATCCATGCCCGCGCCGCCGTCGGAACCCAGGAGTTGGTGGACGAGGATTTCGCCTTCTACGGCTGCACGCTGAGTGGCACCGAGCAGATCCGTGACCGTTGGAAGCGGGCGGTGTCACTGGTCGAGGGGCTCATGGGCGATGCGGTGGGCCGGCTCTATGTGCAGCACCACTTCCCGCCCCGGGCCAGGGCGCGGATGGACACCCTCGTCGCCAACCTGCGCGAGGCCTACCGGGTGAGCATCACCGATCTGGAATGGATGACCCCCGCGACCAGACAGCGTGCACTGGCCAAGCTGGATAAGTTCACCGCCAAGATCGGCTATCCGAAGAATTGGCGTGACTACTCTGCGCTTGTTATCACACGAGATGATCTCTACGGCAACGTGATTCGTGGTTATCAGGTGGAGTCCGACCGCGAATTCGCCAAACTCGGCGGCCCGGTGGACCGCGACGAGTGGTTCATGACGCCGCAGACGGTAAACGCCTACTACAACCCCGGCATGAACGAGATCGTCTTCCCGGCCGCAATACTGCAGCCACCGTTCTTCGATGCCGGGGCCGACGACGCCGCCAACTACGGCGGTATCGGTGCGGTGATCGGACACGAGATCGGCCACGGGTTCGACGACCAGGGCTCCAAGTACGACGGTGACGGCAACCTCGTCGACTGGTGGACCGATGAGGACCGCACCGAGTTCAACGGCCGCACGCAAAAACTTATCGAGCAGTACGACGCCTACGTGCCGCGGGATCTGGAGGGTCGATCCGAATCCCCGCACGTTCAGGGTGCGTTCACGGTCGGTGAGAATATCGGCGACCTGGGCGGGCTGTCCATCGCGCTGCTCGCCTACCGGTTGTCGCTGGGGGATCGGGAGGCGCCGGTGATCGACGGCCTCACCGGTGTGCAGCGCGTGCTATTCGGCTGGTCGCAGGTGTGGCGCACCAAATCCCGCGTGGCCGAATCGGTCCGGCGGCTCGCCGTCGACCCGCATTCACCGCCGGAGTTCCGCTGCAACGGTGTGGTGCGCAACATCGACGCCTTCTACGACGCCTTCGATGTCAGCGAGGATGACGCGCTTTACCTTGAGCCGAAGCAGCGGGTACGGATCTGGAGCTAGACCAGACTCAGTAGAGGGTCCACTGCCAGTCGTCGGCGCCGTCAGGGTTGTTGTACAGCCCGACGGAGTTCTTCACGATGATCGGATCACCACTGCCGAAGTTGTCGTAGAACCACTTCGCGTTGTCCGGGCCGAGGTTGATGCAGCCATGGCTGACGTTGCGCTTACCCTGGTCGGCTACCGACCACGGCGCGCTATGCACGAAACCACCGCTGTTGTCGATGCGAACGGCCCACTGCACCTTGAGCTTGTAGCCGTTCGGTGAGTTCACCGGCACACCGTAGGTGGACGAGTCCATCACCAGGTTGGGGAACTTCTCCAGCACGTAGTAGGTGCCGTTCTTGGTGTCATACTTGCCATCCAGACCCATCGATACCGGGAACGTCTTCTCCACCTTGCCGTTGCGGGTGATGGTCATCTGGTGGGTCTTGTCGTCGACGGTGGCTATCAGGGATTCGCCGACCCGGAAGTTCGACTGGGCGCCGCTGGCGTCGATGTGCACCTGGGTGCCGGCCGGCCAGAAGTTGTAGGGCCGCCAGCGCACCTGGGTGTCAGTGGTCCAGTAGAACGCCCCCGGCACTGCCGGTGACGAGGAGATGTGGATGGCCTGTTCGGCCAGCGGCCGGTTGGCGATCGGCCGCTGGAAGTTGATGATGATCGGCTTGGCGACACCGACCATTGCGCCGTTGGTCGGGTTGAATCCGGGCGGTGCGAATACCGGGTCGCCGGTGTAGGGCGCAGCATTCTGGCCCTTGGCCGCGCTCAGGGTGACGGCTGGCGGGGCAACGGGTGCCGCAACGGGTGCCGGCGGAGGAACATCGACCGGAGGCGGAGGCACGTCGACGGGTGCCGCCAGATCGCCTGGCAGCGGTGGCGGGGGCGGCGGGAACTCCATCGGTGGAGGCTCGACCGGAACCGGCGCAATGTCGACGACCTGCGGGTCCACCGGTGGCTGATCCGGATCGGCCAGTGCTGAGCCGCTCCCCAGACCTGAAACCGCGAACCCCACCACGCACAGTGCGGCGGCCAGGACGCCTTTCACCCGCATCACCAAACTCCTCCAATTCTCTGTCGATTCCAGTCTGACATAGCGCAGGAGCCCACAGTCGACGCGCAACCGCCCGGCAGACCCCATGCGAGCCCGAGGTAAACGGGCTGAGGTGTGTGAATGATCGCCAAGGGCGTGATGAGCATTACTTCCCGCCGGCCACATCGACTTCGACAAGATCGACGTCGACAAGGAGGTGCCGGCTGGCGATGACACACGCCAGGGCGGATGCGATCAGCAACGCCGAGGCGGTGAGCATCACTGCCTCGCCGCCATGGGAGAACAGCAGTCCGCCGAGCAGGGAACCGGCCATGATGCCGATCTGGAAGGCGGCCACATACAGGCTCGAGGCTCCGTCGGGGTCCTGCGGTGAGGTTCGCATGGCGGCCGATTGCAGCATGGGCGACATCGCGGTGGCGGTAGCGCCCCAACCCACGATCGCCACGATCCCGATCAGCACGGGGGCCGTCAGCACGGGGGCCGGGGTATGGCGATCGCCGAGGGCCAGCACGGCAAGCACGGCGAACACCAGTGTCAAACCTCCCAGACACCCGACGATGGCCGCCTTGGGTCGCCGATCCCCGGACCGGGCCAGCAAGCCCATGGCGGTCAGGCCCGCGATTCCGTACGCGGCCAGTAGCCAGGCCAGGTTGGTGCCGCGCACGCCGACGACGTCGCGGATGATCACGACGATGAACGTGTAGGAGATGAAGTGCCCGGTGACCCCGACCAGGGTCAGCACGCTCATCGCCACCAGTCGGCGGTTGTGGTGATGGCGTGTCCTGCGCGGGCCGGCCGCAGCCGCAGGCATCGCCATCAGTGGAACGGTGAAACGAGCGGCCACCAGAACCACAACCGCCGCGACGGTGATCGCGACGACGGCCAGCCGCCAGCCCCACAACTGACTCATGATCGCGGTCAGCGGGCTGCCCACGACCAGCGCCAGCCCGGTTCCCCCATACACCGCGGCGGTGGCCCGGCCGGTATGTGTCGCGGGCACCAGTCGCGCACCGATGGGGGCGATCACCGACCACATCAACCCGTGGGTCAGGGCACACAGCACCCGGCCCGTGGCCAGCACCGTAAACGTCGGCGCCAGTGCCGAGATCAGTTGTGACACCGCCAGACAGATCAGGGTGAACAGCAACGTCGTCCGACGCGGCCACGCCGCGGTCCAGCGCACCAGGGGAACCGTCGCCAACGCCGCCACCACCGCGTAACTGGCCAGCAGTGTGCCCACCGTCGCTTCGCTCACCTGCAGATCGTCGGCGATGGCCGGCAGCGCCCCGACGGGCATGATCTCGGCGGTCACGTAGACGAACGCCGCCGCCGCCAGCACCGCCAACGCGAGCGCGACCCGAGGTGTCCAGGGCCCGGAACGAGGCGGGGTCACGACGCCGACTGTCACCGCCTGAGTGGACACGCGTCACGGTATCGGTTGCCGACCGGAAACATCGGGCCTCGACACCCCGATAATCCGGTTCGAGACCGTGCTGAGACCACCCGCAGACGTGTGAGCTCAGGAACGCACCAGCCGGGCGATGGCCGCCGAGGCCTCCGCGAGTTTCGTATCGGCCTCCTGCCCCCCCTTGGCGACGGCGTGAGCCACACAGTGACCGAGGTGTTCGTCGAGCAGGCCCAGTGCCACCGACTGCAGTGCGCTGTTGACGGCGCTGATCTGAGTGAGGATGTCGATGCAGTACTTCTCATCGTCGATCATCTTGGCAATCCCCCGCACCTGACCCTCGATGCGGCGCAGCCGTTTGGCATAGTTGTCTTTGTTATCCGAATATCCCTGTTGCGCAGTCACTTAGACCCCCAACCCGATCAGCATCTGCTTTATCTGATCAATCTCAGTCTGCTGTGCCGCGACAATATCTGCGGCCACGGTCGTCATATCAGCGCTCTTACCATCGGCGATCTCCGACTTGGCCATGGCAATGGCACCCTCATGGTGGGAGATCATCGATTGCAGCCACAGCATATCGAAACTCGCACCCTTGAGACTGTCGAGCCTGACCATCGTGGCGTCATTGACCATTCCCGTCATGGCCATCCCGGCGTGACCGCTCTCATGGGACATTTCGTTGGGGTCGACGTTCCACTGCAGCAGCAGCGCCTTCATGGTGTCGATCTCGGGCTGCTGTTCGCCGACGATCGTGGCGGCAAGTGCGATCACGTCCGGGTTGGACGACCGGTCGGGCACCATCGCCGCGACTTCGATTGCCTGCTGGTGGTGCGGGATCATCATTTGCGCGAACATCACGTCATCGGCGTTATGGGCAGCTACCTGCTCGGCGGAGGTCGCCGAGGCAGACAGGCCTTGATTCTGCGTGGCAGCGGTGCCGCAGGACGAGAGAACGATGGCGGCGGCGAGCGTGGCTATGGCGGCCAGAACTCGGGTGGGGGAAGAAGTCATGTGACCACTGTACCGGATACCCCTTGGGGGTATCAGATTACGATTTTGGCGGCTGTCCGCAGCGGGTCATACTGGTCCGGTGAGCGAAACTCCCGATATCAAGCCCCGCAGTAGAGACGTCACCGACGGCCTGGAGAAGTCGGCCGCCCGCGGCATGCTGCGGGCAGTCGGAATGGGTGACGAAGACTTCGCCAAACCTCAGATCGGCGTGGCGTCATCGTGGAATGAGATCACCCCCTGCAACCTCTCGCTGGACCGGCTGTCGAACGCGGCCAAGGAGGGCGTGTTCGAGGCCGGTGGCTTCCCGATGAAGTTCGGCACCATCTCGGTCTCGGACGGTATCGCGATGGGCCACGAGGGTATGCACTTCTCGCTGGTGTCACGCGAGATCATCGCCGACAGCGTCGAGACTGTGATGCA
>NZ_JAEMSG010000113.1 GCF_016462945.1 Mycolicibacterium sp.
CACCGACAAAGCTCGTCGCTGTGGATTTAGGTAGGCCGAGCCCGCCGGAAGCGATCGGGTGGTAGAGGTAGTAGGCGAGAATCGTGAGCATTCCGTAGAACGCGAACCGCTCCCACAACTCAACCATAAACAGATTCGTGAGGCCGATGGGCTGGCCAAACAACGTGCGTGGAGCAGACCGATCTTGACGGCCCGCGACTAAGTTCACTAGGGTCTCATTGCCGCAGTGAGAGACGGACGGGAGCGGGTCATGATTGCCAAATGTATAGCCGACACTGGACCGGTCGAGTGACATTGGCGGAGAATTCGCACCCAACGCGGGCGGGCCAGCGGCCACCCGAGTGCGGCCACGTATCGCGCAGATCTCTTGCGAGGCAAGGATCGTCCGAGTTACCTCGCGACCTCTGTCGGCCGTCCGACGGACAGCCGCGATGACCGTCACGAAGTTGGGCAGCCGTATTGGAGCCAGAGTTGACGGTGTTCGCTTGGGCGGCGATCTCGATCAGAGTGCGGTCGACGAAATCCGTGCGGCGCTGCTGACCCACCACGTGATTTTCCTGCGCGGCCAACATCACTTCAATGACGACGAGCTGATGGCATTTGGCAAGTTACTCGGCGTGCCCGTTGCACATCCGGCGGCCCCGGATGTCCTCATTACGTCGATCCGCCCAGACGATGGCACTGTTCCCTGGTGGCATACCGACGCAACATTCCTCACCAACTACCCCGCAATTGCTCTTTTGCGCGCCACGACCATACCCAGTTACGGCGGTTCGACGCTGTGGGCATCGACAGCGGCCGCCTACACCGAGCTTCCCCAACCGTTGAAGTGTCTCGTGGAAAATCTTTGGGCTCAGCACACTTGGTCCTCGGGGGGTACTTACTGCAAGCAGTGCTGGACGATTACCGATCCGGAGCATGCGCAATCGCGCAACAAGTTCGAAAACATGGACTTCCGCACCGAACATCCGGTCGTGCGAGTCCACCCGGAGACTGGTGAACGCCATTTACTGGCAGGAGATTTCGTACGTAACCTCGTGGGTTTCGACAGCCACGACTCAAGGGTCCTACTGGAATTGTTGCAACGGCGGATCACCGTTCCAGAGAACACAGTGCGTTGGTCATGGGAGCCAGGCGACGTCGCGATCTACGACAATCGCGCCACGCAGCACCGGGCTATTGACGACTACGACGGACAGTCAAGGCTCTTGCACCGACTGATGCTGATGGGCGACACACCAGTGAATGTGCACGGCGAAGTCAGTCGGGCGGTCAGTGGCGCACCAATCGAGGGGTGAACGCGTCACCACAACGCCGCAAATGGACTCAACTCCAACCGGAGCCAATCGACCTTAAATCCGTCCTGCCGGGTGGCCGCACCCGCACCCGCACCTGCCCCCGTTCCGGAAGGCTCTGTGCCTCAGCGCTTCCTGGTGTGCGGCGTGGCCTGGATCGGCATTTATGGCCTGCCTCCCTGGTGTCTGTGAGTCTTCCTGTCTACCAGGAATGGGGTGCAAAACCCTCACCAGCCCGGATCGGCCCCGTATATCCAGTGCAGCATGTTGCACATGCGGGCCTGGTTCACCCAGTGCGGCGGCCAAGTCCCAGGCCGATCGCCACCCCGCCTACGCGCAGTGCGATGATGCGGGTCGAGCGACCGTTTGTGATGGTCGAACGCAACGCACGGCTATGGTTTGCAGGTGAGCGACAACCAGATGCTGGTCCTAAACCGGGCCGACCTCGACAGCCTCGGGCTTACCTGGACCGACATAATCGGGGTGCTCGAGGACGCGTTCCGCCAGAAAGCACGCGGGCTGGTGCAGAACCCGCCCAAGCCCAAGGTCGCCTCCCGCAAAGACGCCTTCATCCACGCGATGCCGGCCTACCTCGGGGGGTCGGACCGCATCGGGCTGAAGTGGGTGGCCGGCTACGAGCAGAACAACGCTAAGGGCTTGCCCTACATCTACGGCGTGATGATTATGAACGACCCTGAAACCGGCCGCCCGATCGCCATGCTCGACGGCGGATGGATTACTGAGATGCGCACTCCCGGGGTCTCGGGGGTCACGATGCGTCACGTGGCCGGCGATCCAAAGCACCTGGCCCTCGTCGGGTGTGGACTACAGGGGAATCGCCACCTTGAGGTGGCGCTGGAGGTGCATCCCGGCCTGACTCACATCACCGCCTACGACCGGGACGAGGCCAGGGTCCGCGAGATGTTTGAAGAGAAGGCCGGCGATCGGGTGACCCGGCTTGCCACCTCGCCTACCGACGCGGTGGCCGACGCAGACCTGGTGATCACCACCATCACCGTTCCACTCGACCCCAAGCTCGACTGCGCCAACACCGATCCCAACGCGTTACTGCTGCCGGTGGACTACGAGGATGCCATGGCTCCCAAGGCCTTCCACGATGCAGTTGTCTACTGCGTCGACGACCTCGGCCAGTACGGGTCAGTGGCCGACAATTTGTACTTCTTCGGGCTGCCTAAGCCGAACACTCATCTGGCCGCGGTCGTCTCCGGGGAGTATGACGTGCCGCAGACCGGCCGCCGGATGTTCCTCAACATGGGGATTGCTATGGACGACGTAGCGCTGAGTTCGCTGATTCTCGACCGCGCCCCCGCGGCGGGGGTGGGTCGCTACATCAAGTTCCCTTAACCGGGGTCCGGAGAAACGCGCTCGGTCGAAACCCAGCCGGCGACGCTGGTCAAACGTCGGCCGAATCCACTACCGGGTCGAACTGATCGTCCGGTACCACGACTGGCCTCATTACCCATCAGAAACTATCCGGTGCGGACGACCTGCGTACTGTTCCCCTCACAACCTGACGTAGCCGCAGGTCAGCGGGTTAGCCCGGTCACACGTCGTAGTAGAGGGCGAACTCGTAGGGGTGCGGACGAATCTGGATCGGCATGATCTCGTGCTCACGCTTGTAGGCGATATAGGTCTCGATCAGATCTGAGGTGAACACCCCACCCTCGGTCAGGTAGTCGTGATCCTGCTCAAGTCGGTCGATCACCGCAGCCAGTGAGGTGGGCGCCTGCGGAATGTTGGCGGCCTCGTCCGGCGGCAACTCGTAGAGATCCTTGTCCACCGGAGCCAGCGGTTCGATCTTCTTCTTGATGCCGTCGATGCCGGCCATCAGCATGGCCGAGAAGGCCAGGTACGGGTTGCCCGAGCTGTCGGGGCAGCGGAACTCCAGACGCTTGGCCTTGGGGTTGTTGCCGGTGATCGGGATACGCACGCACGCCGAGCGGTTGCGCTGGCTGTAGACCAAGTTGATCGGGGCCTCGTAGCCGGGTACGAGCCGCTTGTAGGAGTTCACCGTGGGGTTGGTGAACGCCAGCAGCGACGGCGCGTGGTGCAGGATGCCGCCAATGTAATGCCGTGCAAGATCGGAAAGACCTGCGTAACCGGACTCGTCGTGGAACAGCGGCTTGCCGTCCTTCCACAGCGACTGGTGGGCATGCATACCGGAGCCGTTGTCGCCGAACAGTGGCTTGGGCATGAAGGTGACGGTCTTGCCGGCCTGCCAGGCGGTGTTCTTGATGATGTACTTGAACAGCAGCACGTCATCGGCCGCGCGCAGCAGCGTATTGAACTTGTAGTTGATCTCGGCCTGTCCGGCGGTGCCCACCTCGTGATGGCCGCGCTCGAGGGTGAAACCGGAGTTCTGCAGGTTGGTGGCCATCTCGTCACGCAGATCGACGTAGTGGTCGTAGGGGGCGACGGGGAAGTAGCCGCCCTTGGGGCGAACCTTGTAGCCCAGGTTGGGGCTGCCGTCGGCCTCGAACGGCTCGCCGGTGTTCCACCAGCCCGACTCGGAGTCGACCTCATAGAAGGTGCCGTTCATCTTGGAGTCGAACGCCACCGAATCGAAGATGTAGAACTCCGCCTCGGCACCGAAGAAGGCGGTGTCGGCGATGCCGGTGCTGGCCAGGTAATTCTCTGCCTTGCGGGCCACGTTGCGCGGATCGCGCGAGTAGGGCTCGCGGGTGAAGGGGTCATGCACGAAGAAGTTCAGGTTCAGGGTTTTGGCTGCCCGGAACGGGTCGATGCGAGCGCTCTCGGGATCGGGCAGCAGCATCATGTCGGACTCGTGGATCGACTGGAAACCGCGGACCGACGAACCGTCGAACGCCAGGCCGTCCTCGAACACGCTCTCATCGAAGGTCGAGGCCGGGATCGAGAAGTGCTGGACCACGCCGGGCAGGTCACAGAACCGAATGTCGACGTACTCGACCTTCTCATCCTTGATGACCTTGATGATGTCGTCGGCTGAGTTGTGCTTCGCCACGTACTAACTCCTTCGGTGCAGCCCGTTTTGATCCATGTGTAGGGACAGAGTTCTCTCCGGCCCGGCTTTCTCCGGCCCGCGCCTGACGGTAGGGAGCCGATGTTGCAGGTCCGTCAACCGAATGTTGCGCGGACGTTACGCCTCGGGTCCTGGTCCGTCGGCCGGGACGGCCCGACGGTACCCGCCTATCCTGGGGCCATGTCACGCGAGTTCGGATCCTGGCTGTCCGGCCCACAATCGCTGGGTTCCGGCGACGGATTCCCGGGCGAGCACCTGGGGGCGCCCAGCGACGGGCCAGGGTCGCTGGCGGGGATGGGGCGGCGGGCGGCCGCACTGGGCGTCGACTGGCTGATTTCCTACGGGTTGGCCGGACTGCTGCTTGCGGCCGGCCTGGTGGGCGCGTCTTTCCTGGCGACCGGGGTGCTGTTGATCTGGTTTGTTCTGGGCGTGGCGTCAGTGCGACTGTTCGGTTTCACCCCGGGTCAGTACCTGCTGGGGCTGCACGTGGCGTCGGTCGACAACCGCCTGAACGTCGGCACCGGGCGGGCGATCGTCCGGGGTCTGCTGATCGCACTGGTCATTCCGGCGCTGTTCACCGACAGCGACGGTCGCGGCTTCCAGGATCGGCTCACGGCGACCGCGGTGGTGCGGCGCTAGCGGCGCCGAACGGTGCGCCCGACGCCTTTCATCTTGGCCTGGGGAGGTAGTGGCCCCTTGGGCATGGCGGCCGTACCACTTTTGCCGCCCAGCGCGGTCAGCTTCGACTCCAGCACATCCATCTGTTTGACGGTGATATTGGCCGGCATCCGGGTCAGGTGGCGCTCCAGCTTCGACAGCGGAACCTCGCCCTCGTCGTTGCCGATGATCACGTCGTAGATCGGCACATCACCGACGAGCCGGGCGGTGCGCTTCTTCTCCTGTGCCAGAAGCGGTTTGACCCGTGACGACGAACCCTCGGCGACGAAGATCACCCCGGGCCGGCCGATCACCCGGTGCACGGCATCGAAGTGGCCGGTCGCCGCCACGCCCGGGGTCACCCGCCACTTGCCGCGCATATTGTCCAACGCCCAGGCCGCCGCACCGGTTTGGCCCTCGGCCCTGCGGTACACCGACCTCTGGGCGCGACGGCCGAAGATGGTGAAGGCCACCAGCACGCCGAGCGTGATCCCCAGCACGATGAACATATACTTGGAGACCCCGCCGATCAGGATGCCGACAGCCACCGCGGCGGCCACGATCGCGACGAACCCGCCGATCATGTACGGCAGCAGTCGCCTATCCTCCCTGCGTTGCATCTGGAAGGCCTGCCACAGTTGGGAGCGGCGCTTTTTGGACGCGACTTTGGCTGCGGCTTTCGCCTCGGCCTTGGCCTCTTTGGTCTGGGCGGGGGTGCGTGATTTCGCCATAGCTGTCAAGGATACGGAGGGCGTGTCCAGCTGTGGGACAGCAGTCCCAAGGTCTGTCAGGGCGAAGCGGGCGTGCCCGGCTGGCGGGCCTTGGCCGCCTGCTCATAGAGCCGACCGGCCCGATAGGACGAGCGTACGAGTGGCCCGGCCAGCACGCCGGCGAAGCCGAGACTCTCGGCGTAGGCCGCCAGGTCGACGAACTCCTCCGGATGAACCCAGCGCTCGACCGGATGGTGGCGCGGTGAAGGCCGCAGGTACTGGGTGATGGTGATGATGTCGCAGCCGGCGTCGTGCAGATCGACCAGCGCGGTGCGGACCTCGTCGATGGTCTCGCCCATGCCGAGGATGAGGTTGCTCTTGGTGACCAGGCCGAAATCGCGCGCCGCGGTGAGCACATCGAGACTGCGTTGGTACCGGAAGGCCGGCCGGATCCTTTTGAAGATGCGCGGCACGGTTTCGAGGTTGTGCGCCAATACTTCTGGCCGCGACTCGAAAACCTCGCGCAGCAATTCGGGTTGTCCGTTGAAGTCCGGGATCAGAAGTTCGACACCGGTCGTCGGGTTGAGTTTCTTGATGGCGCGCACGGTCTCGGCGTAGAGCCAGGCGCCGCCGTCGGGCAGATCGTCGCGCGCGACACCGGTGACCGTTGAATAGCGCAGGCCCATCGCGGCCACACTCTCGGCGACCCGGCGCGGCTCATCGCGGTCGAGTTCGGCCGGCTTGCCGGTGTCGATCTGACAGAAGTCGCAGCGCCGCGTGCACTGCTCCCCGCCGATCAGGAAGGTGGCCTCGCGGTCCTCCCAGCACTCGAAGATATTGGGACAGCCGGCCTCTTCGCAGACCGTATGCAGGCCCTCACGCTTGACCAGCGCCTTGAGTGCGGTGTACTCGGGGCCCATCCGGGCCCGGGTCTTGATCCACGGCGGCTTGCGTTCGATCGGTGTCTCGGCGTTGCGCACCTCGAGGCGCAGCAACTTGCGGTCACCCGGTGACGCCGGAGCCGCCTGGTCGGCGACATCGGGAATAGCGCCGGCGACATCAGACCCCTGCTCGACGCTCACCTCGGCAATGTTACGGGAGTCGATACGGGTAATCGGCCATCGAGTGCGTCACAGACCGCCTCGGCGACCCGGCTCCGGACGTCCTCGACGCCGATCTGCCGACCCAGTTCGGCACTCAGCGATGTCACCCCGGCGTCGGTGATCCCGCACGGCACGATCGCGGCGTACGCGCTCAGGTCGCAATCGCAGTTCAGCGAGAAGCCGTGCAGTGTGGTTCCGCGGGCGACCCGGATGCCGATGGCGGCGATCTTGCGGGCCGGTTTGGAATCCGCAGGCACCCACACCCCGGAGCGACCCTGGACCCGCACCGCATCGAGCCCGAGATCGGCACACACACTGATGACCGATTGTTCAAGGCGCCGAACGTAATTGACCACATCCAACGGCTCGGCCAGCCCGATCACCGGATAGCCGACCAATTGGCCCGGGCCGTGCCAGGTGATCTTGCCGCCTCGGTCTGTATCAATCACAGGTATGTCATCTTGCGGACGTTCGTGTGCCTCGGTGCGCTTACCGGCGGTGTAGACCCTGGGGTGTTCCAGCAGCAGCAGGGTGTCCGGTCCGCCCGCGATCCGGGCGTCGGCGAGTTCCCGCTGAAGCTGCCAGGCCGCCAGGTAGTCGATGCTGCCGAGCTGCCGGATCTCCACCGGGTTCGCATTCGATCGGATGGACTGCCGCACCCGGTCGACGGCATTACTCACGGCCGGACGCCGTGACGTACGCAAGCGCCTCACCGATGGTGTTGTGCCGGAAGACGAATCCGGCGCGCTCCAGGGCGGCAGGGATGGCGCGTTGCCCACCGAGCAGGCCTTCTTCGGCAAATTCTCCGAGCAGGGTGCGCAACGCGAATCCGGGCACCAGCCACGGCGTGGGCCGCTTGAGCGCCCGCCCGAGTGCGGCGGTGAACTCGGAATTGGTCACCGGCGCCGGCCCGGTGAGGTTCACCGGGCCGATCAACTTCGCGTCGTCGATCGCGAACAGCAGGGCACGGATCTCGTCCTCGAGGCTGATCCACGGCATGTACTGCCGTCCGTCGGCCAGGCGCCCGCCCAAACCCAGGGCGAACAGCGGCCGCAACTTGCTCAGCAGCCCACCCGCGGGGGAGAGCACCAGACCGGTGCGCGCCAGCACGACGCGCACACCGGCTGCGCTGGCGGGTGCGGTGGCCGCCTCCCAGTCCGCGGAGAGTTGGGCCAGGAAACCCTTTCCGGCAGGGGCGGATTCGTCAACGATGCGACCACCGGTGTCGCCGTAGTAGCCCACCCCACTGGCATTAATCAGTACCGGTACCCCGGCGTCCACCACTGCTTCAGTGATCACCTCGGTGGGGTTGATTCGGCTGTCGCGCAGCGCCTGCTTCACGGCGCCGGACCAGCGTTTGTCGGCCACCCCGACACCACACATGTTGACCATGGCGTCGACGCCGTCAAGGCCGGCCGGGTCGAACTCGCCGCTGTCGGGATTCCACCGCAGTTCGTCGGGGTTGGCCGGCGCGCGGCGCACGATCCGGAGCACCCGGTGGTCTGCCGCGCGCAGCGCGGACACCAGCGCCGAACCGATCAGGCCGGAGGATCCGGCAATCGCGATGAGCTTCCTATCGGCCTGCTTCGCCACCTCAGAGCCCGAGCTCGGCCTCGAAGGCACCTTCCTCCAGCCGCCGCCTGACGGTGGTGAGGAATCGGCCGGCATCGGCGCCGTCGATGAGACGGTGGTCATAGGTCATCGGCAGGTAGCAGACCGAGCGAACGCCGATCGACTCGTTTCCGGACTCGTCGATGATCACCCGGGGGCGCTTGACGATCGCACCGGTGCCCAGCATCGCGGCCTGTGGCGGAACCAGGATCGGGGTGTCGAACAGCGCGCCCTGGCTGCCGATATTGGTGATCGTGAAGGTTCCGCCGGAGAGTTCATCGGGTTTGAGACCACCGGAGCGGGCGCGGGCGGCGATATCGTTGATTGCGCGCGCGATACCGGCCAGCGACAGGTCGCCGGCATTGTGGATCACCGGAGACAACAGACCCTGTTCGGTGTCGACCGCGAAGCCGAGGTGCTCGGCGTCGTAGTAGGTGATCTCGCCGGTCTCCTCGTTGTAGCTGGCGTTGATGTTCGGATGCACCTTGAGCGCCTCGATCGCCGCCCGGGCGATGAACGGCAGATAGGTCAGGTTCACGCCCTCGCGTTCGGCGAACTCCTTCTTGGCCCGCGCCCGCAGTCCGACGATCTTGGTCATATCGACTTCGTGAGTCTGGGTGAGTTGGGCGCTCGCCTGCAGTGACTCCCGGGTCTTACGTGCGGTCAGCTGACGGATCCGGCTGGCCTTCTGGGTGGTGCCGCGCAGGTGGGCCAGCGGTGATGCGACTGCAGCGGGAGCCGCTGCTGCCGAAGCCGAGGCGGCTGAGGCAGCCGGGGCCTTCTTACTGTCGGCTGCGGCCAGCACATCCTGCTTACGGACGCGCCCACCGACCCCGGTGCCTTTGAGGGTGGCGAGGTCGATCCCGTTCTCGGCGGCCAGTTTTCGCACCAGCGGAGTGACGTAGGGTCCACCGCCGTCACCGGTCGGAGCCGCTGCGGCGACCGGCTGCGGCGCCGGGGCGGCCACCGGCGGCGGCGTGGGCGCGACCAACGGTGCCGGTGTGGGCGCGATCACCGGTGCGGGCGCTGGTGCCGGTGTCGTACCGGCGGTTCCGATCCTGCCCAACTCGCCGCCGACGGGAACGATGACGTCCTCTTCTGC
>NZ_JAEMSG010000191.1 GCF_016462945.1 Mycolicibacterium sp.
CGCGTGCCGAGATCGAGGGCGAGATGGGCGACAGCCACGTCGGCCTGCAGGCCCGTCTGATGAGCCAGGCGCTGCGCAAGATCACCGGTGCACTGAGCAACTCGGGTACCACGATGATCTTCATCAACCAATTGCGCGAGAAGATCGGTGTGATGTTCGGTTCACCCGAGACCACCACCGGCGGCAAGGCATTGAAGTTCTATGCCTCGGTACGTCTGGATGTGCGGCGGATCGAGACCCTCAAGGACGGCACCGAGGCGGTGGGCAACCGTACCCGCTGCAAGGTCGTCAAGAATAAGGTCTCGCCGCCGTTCAAGCAGGCCGAGTTCGACATCATCTATGGCAAGGGCATCAGCCGTGAGGGCTCGCTCATCGACATGGGTGTCGATCACGGCTTCGTTCGCAAGTCGGGGTCGTGGTTCACCTACGAGGGTGAGCAGTTGGGCCAGGGCAAGGAGAATGCCCGTGCCTTCCTGGTTGAGAATCCCCACGTGGGCAACGAGATCGAGAAGAAGATCAAAGAGAAGCTCGGCATCGGTGCGGTGCTGACCGACGAACCCGTCGATGACGTCCTGCCCGCTCCCGTCGACTTCTGAGACCCGCGAGGAGCAGGCGCACGCACTATGTTTGTGCCTGCTCACCGCGCGGGCCCGGAGTCGCTCCGAACTCATCGGGAAAATGGCCAAGCATGGCTATCCCGATGATGTAGTCGAAACCGTGCTCGGCCGGCTGGTCGCGGTCGGTCTGGTCGACGACGAGGACTTCGCCGCACAATGGGTGCGGTCCCGGCAGACGTACGCCGGAAAAGGTAAGCGGGCCTTAGCCGCTGAGCTTCGGACCAAGGGTGTCGACGTCGAGGTGATCGCCGCCGCACTGGACGGGATCGATGCCGACGCCGAACGTGTTCGGGCCGAGCAACTCGTCGAACGCAGGCTGCGACGCGAAGTGCTGGCCGACGGTGACGATGCGAAGGTGATGCGCCGACTGGTCGGCATGCTGGCCCGGCGAGGCTATCACCAGAGCATGGCCGTGGCGGTGGTCACCGACGCGCTGGCGGCCGAACGGGAGCGCCGGCGGGTCTAGGATCCGCGCATGCGGACCGCGATCGGTTAGTCGCCGGGCTCGATTAGCGCGCTCGGCGCGCCACGCTGCTCGATCGCCTCTGCCTCCAGTGGTCGGGTTCCGCGCCGCGCGCTCCGGAGCCGACGTTCGAGCCGGGTCGCCGCCGCCGACAGTGCGAAGTTGACGCTGATCATCAAGACCGCGATCACGATCAGCGCCGATACGTAATTGCCATAGGTCGACCCGATCACCGTGCCTTGGCGGACCATCTCGACGAACGTGATCTGGTAGCCGATCGCCGTGTCCTTGAGCGCCACCACCAACTGCGACACCAGCACCGGCAGCATCGAGGTGATGGCCTGGGGTAGCAGGATCGAGCGCATGGTCTGGCCCCAGCTCAATCCCAGTGCGGCGGCGGCCTCGCCCTGTCCGCGGGAAAGTGAACCGACGCCGGAGCGGACGATCTCGGCGATCACCGCGCCGTTGTACAGCGTCAGTCCGGTCACGACACCGGCCAGGGCGAGGTACTTGGACGGAAAAGTGTCGTAGAGCGCATAGAGGAAGTAGGCGAAGATCATCATGATCAGAACCGGGACGGCCCGGAAGAACTCGACGATCACCCCAGATGGCCGTCGGATCGCGGCGATCGGTGACAGTCGACCCACACCGAGTAGCAGTCCCAGGGCAATGGCCGCCACGATGGATAACACTGCCGCGGTCAACGTGCCGGCAATGCCCGGCAATACATAGGTCCGCCACAGGTCCGCGGTCAGAAACGGCTTCCACTTCGCTGCAGTCAGCTGTCCCTTGTTCGCCAGTTTGGCAACCATCAGCCACGCCATCAGAGCGAGGAGTATCAGAGCGACGACCGAGATGATTCGGTTGCGGACCTGGGTCCTGGGCCCCGGGGCGTCGAAGAGAACCGAGGCGCTCGTCATTGTCGGACCACCGCCAGACGCTTACTCAATCGGCCGAATAGCAAACCCAGTGGCAGTGTGAGGAGCACGAAACCGGCGGCGAATATGGTGCCGACCACGATCAGGGCCGCGGTATTCTCGATCATCTCCTTCATCAGCAGCGCCGCCTCGGCAACACCGATCGCCGAGGCGATCGTGGTGTTCTTGATCAACGCAATCACCACCGATCCGAGCGGGATGATCACCGCGCGGAATGCCTGCGGCAGCAAAACGATCCGCAGATTCTGGCTGAAGGTGAATCCCAGTGACCTGGCCGCTTCGGCCTGCCCGAGTGGCACGGTGTTCACCCCGGCTCGCACCGTCTCGCACACGAATGAGGCGGTGTACAGCGTTAGTCCGAGCACAGCGAGCCGAAAGTTGCTGTCCACAATCGACGTCGGTGATTGCGGGTCAACTAGTGACACACCCAGTGTCTGCGCCAAGCCGAATGAACAGAACAGGATGATCAGCGTCAGCGGGGTGTTACGGACGACGTTGATGTAGGCAGCGCCCAGCCAGTTGAGCGTCGGCACGGGCGCAAGCCGCATCGCGGCCAGTGCCGTGCCGAGGATCAGGGCACCGATCGCCGAGAACACCGTGAGCTGAATCGTGGTCCAGAATGCCGCGAAGATCGGGCCGCGATACTCGTTGAGGACCTCCACGTCAGTTGCCGAGGGACGTTGGGGCGC
>NZ_JAEMSG010000114.1 GCF_016462945.1 Mycolicibacterium sp.
GCCCCCGACGGCCGCATCCACACCACGTTCAACCAGACCATCGCCGCCACCGGCCGGCTGTCGTCGACCGATCCCAATCTGCAGAACATCCCGGTCCGCACCGAAGCGGGCCGTCGTATCCGTGACGCGTTCTGTGTGGGTGACGGCTACCCGGAGTTGATGACCGCCGACTACAGCCAGATCGAGATGCGGATCATGGCGCACCTGTCCAAGGACGAAGGCCTCATCGAGGCGTTCCGCACCGGGGAGGATCTGCACTCGTTTGTCGGTTCCCGCGCGTTCGGGGTGCCCATCGATGAGGTGACCGCGGAGTTGCGGCGCCGGGTCAAGGCGATGTCCTATGGCCTGGCCTACGGACTCAGTGCCTACGGTCTGGCCGCGCAACTCAAGATCTCCACCGAAGAGGCCAAAGAACAGATGGATCAGTACTTCTCCCGGTTCGGCGGAGTGCGGGACTACCTGGAGGGGGTCGTCGAGCAGGCCCGCAAGGACGGCTTCACTTCGACCGTGCTGGGCCGCCGGCGCTATCTGCCCGAACTGGACAGCAGCAACCGCCAACTCCGCGAGGCTGCCGAACGCTCCGCGCTGAACGCCCCGATTCAGGGCAGCGCCGCCGACATCATCAAGGTCGCCATGATCGACGTCGACAAGGCCATCACCGATGCCGGGCTCGAGTCCCGGATGCTGCTGCAGGTGCACGACGAGTTGCTATTCGAGGTGGCGCCGGGAGAGCGGGATGCCCTGGAGAATCTGGTGCGGGACAAGATGGGTAGCGCCTACCCGTTGGACGTGGCGCTGGAGGTTTCCGTTGGGTATGGCCGCAGTTGGGATGCGGCAGCGCATTAGTCACCGCCAATTACTGCCGCCGGTAGACGTTCGAGCGGTGCTCGACGCGGTGAACCCAGATGGTCGCTGCCGGGTCGTCGATACGGTAAAGGAGACGGTAAGGCCCGCGTCGGGCGCTGTACTGGCCGGCTAGCTCGCGGCTCAGCGGTTTGCCGACTCGTCGGGGTTGGCGCGCCAAGTCACCGAAGGCGAACGTGATGACCGCACTCAGAACGCGCGGCGGCAACTTGTCGAGGTCGCGTCGGGCCGTGGCAGTGAAACGCGTCCGGTAGCCGTCATCCGTGGGGCTCACGTCAGTGCAGCCGCCCAGGAACCTGGTAGGCGGCTCGGATTTCGTCCTCGCCGTAGGTGCGTCCGGCAGCGATGTCCGCCTCGGATTGACTGATCGATTCGAGGATGCCGGGCTGCGACAGCCAGTGCAGCGTCTCCTGAATCGACTCCCATTCGTCGACGCCGATCAGCACCGCGGCCGGCGCGCCGTTCTTCGTGATGGTGATCTGGTCACGCGTCTCACAGACAGCATCGACGTACTCGTTGATCTTGCTCTTCAGCTGGGATATCGGCAGAATCCTCATAGGGCTACTATAGACCCAAATTAAGGTCCTTCATAGGCTCTAATTTCGCTAACAAACCGGAAACCGGTACCCACCCAGCTGGTACAGCGCCGGCCCCGCCGCCGCGCGCAAGGCCATCACCCGGTGAGCCTCCTCGTTGTGCAGTGCGAACACCCGCTCGTCGCCGAAGCCCCGGTCGATCCGGTCCCGCACATAGGCCAGCTCGACCACCTGTAGGGCGAAGCGCTTCACCGCCGATCCGGCAGGGCGCCCGCCAAAACTGCGTGCGGCCTGGACCGCGGCCCTCCGCGTCGTCAAGGAGGCCAGCCAGCTCGCCTCAACCGGCGTCAGCATTCCGCTAGACACCATGTACGGGAGTTTGTCGGCGATGATCCGTTGCTCGCGGCGCCGGCTGCCGATCGCCAGGATGATGGCCAGGGCGAAGACCGGCATCATCCACAACACATAGACGCCGAGATAGGTGTTCGCCCCCAGCAGTGCGGAGCCGTTCCACAGTCCGTGCATGATCACCGCGCCGAGGTACCCCAGCAGCACACAACCCAGCTTGGCCAGCAGGTTTCGCTGCTGCATCGCGAAGTACACCCCGATCCCGGTCATCGTGGTGAACAGCGGGTGGGCGAACGGCCCGATCACCAGCCGCATACCGGCGATGGCCAGCGAGCCCGGCAATGTTTCCGCGTTGGCGATGTAGAAGATGTTCTCCAGCCAGGCGAAACCCACCGCGGTGAAACCCGCGTAGACCAGGCAATCGGTCAGCGTGTTGAGTTCGATGCGGCGCCGGCCGGTCATCATCAGCAGCAGGAATAGGCCCTTGGCCGCCTCCTCGACCACCGGCGCGCCGATGGCCACCGTCACGAAACTGGCCTTTTCCGGCCCGCCACCGAAGGTCTGATCGATCACCTGCTCCAACAGCACCGAGATCAGGACCGCCGCCGACGCACCCCATAGAAAAGCCATCACCAGCAACCGGGGTGGTTCCGGCTCCCAGCGGTCCAGCCACAGGTAACAGGCCAGCACTGCGCCCATCGCCACGGTGGACAGGGCGAAACCCAGGGCGGTGCCGGTCGGGTTCACCGCGGTCAGCAGGCTCAGAATCAGGCCGGCGATGGTGCCCAGGGAGATGATGGCAGCCAGCGGGGCGCCGACTTTGCGGACCGGGCTCGGGAACGGCGGCCCGAGGCTGTTGAGAACGGGGGCGTAGGCCACCAGAGCAGAGTAGCTGCGAGCCCGACCGGGTTTGTCCTGGTTGCGCTCGGTCGAGTAGGCTCTGCCGGTACTCGTGTGCACGAATGCGGGATACAGCCCATGCGAACCCAATGGAAATCGTCCCTACAACCGACCCTGTCCGGAGCAACCCAACAATATGCCCAGTCCCACCGTCACCTCGCCGCAAGTAGCCGTCAACGACATCGGCTCGGCCGAGGACTTCCTCGCCGCTATCGACAAGACCATCAAGTACTTCAACGATGGCGACATCGTCGAGGGGACCATCGTCAAGGTGGACCGGGACGAGGTTCTGCTCGACATCGGTTACAAGACTGAAGGGGTCATCCCCTCCCGCGAACTCTCCATCAAGCACGACGTCGATCCCAGTGAAGTGGTGACCGTCGGCGACAAGATCGAAGCCCTTGTCCTGACCAAGGAGGACAAGGAAGGCCGACTGATCCTGTCCAAGAAGCGCGCACAGTACGAGCGCGCCTGGGGCACCATCGAGGCACTCAAGGAAGCCGACGAGGCCGTCAAGGGCATGGTCATCGAGGTCGTCAAGGGCGGCCTGATCCTCGATATCGGACTGCGCGGCTTCCTGCCCGCCTCCCTGGTCGAGATGCGCCGGGTTCGCGACCTGCAGCCGTACATCGGCAAGGAAATCGAAGCCAAGATCATCGAACTGGACAAGAACCGCAACAACGTGGTGCTGTCCCGCCGCGCCTGGCTTGAGCAGACTCAGTCCGAGGTGCGCAGCGAGTTCCTCAACTTGCTGGTCAAGGGCGCGGTCCGCAAGGGCGTGGTGTCCTCGATCGTCAACTTCGGTGCGTTCGTCGATCTCGGCGGCGTCGACGGTCTGGTGCACGTCTCGGAGCTGTCCTGGAAGCACATCGACCATCCGTCCGAGGTCGTCGCGGTGGGCGACGAGGTCACCGTCGAGGTGCTCGATGTCGACATGGACCGCGAGCGGGTCTCGTTGTCGCTGAAGGCAACTCAGGAAGATCCGTGGCGCCACTTCGCCCGTACGCACGCCATCGGCCAGATCGTGCCGGGCAAGGTCACCAAGCTGGTGCCGTTCGGTGCGTTCGTCCGGGTCGAGGAGGGCATCGAGGGTCTCGTTCACATCTCCGAGCTCTCCGAGCGCCACGTCGAGGTTCCCGATCAGGTGGTCGGTGTCAACGATGACGCGATGGTCAAGGTCATCGACATCGACCTGGAGCGTCGCCGGATCTCGCTGAGCCTCAAGCAGGCCAACGAGGACTACGCCGAGGAGTTCGACCCGTCGAAGTACGGTATGGCCGACAGCTACGACGAGGCGGGCAACTACATCTTCCCCGAGGGCTTCGACTCCGCGACCAACGAATGGCTCGACGGTTTCGACTCCCAGCGCACCGCGTGGGAGGCCCGGTACGCCGAGGCCGAACGCCGCCACAAGATGCACACCACGCAGATGCAGAAGTCTGCCGCTGCAGATGCTGCCGCTGCGGAGGAGAATCCGACGTCCAGCTCGACCTCATCGAGCTCAAGCGCCGGCTCCGACTCGGACGATGATTCCGCAGGCGGATCGCTTGCCAGTGACGCCCAGTTGGCGGCACTGCGCGAGAAGCTGGCCGGCAACGTCTAACTGACGACGGCGTGGGGGTTCGCGCCATGCTGCGCATCGGCCTAACCGGGGGGATCGGCGCGGGAAAGTCGACGGTGTCGTCGGCTTTCGCCGAGTGCGGCGGAGTCATCGTCGACGGTGATGTCATCTCCCGCGAGGTGGTTCAGCCGGGCACTGCAGGCTTGGCCGCGCTGGTCGATCACTTCGGCCCCGAGATCCTGTTATCCGATGGCGCGCTGAATCGCCCGGCCCTGGCGGCCAAGGCATTCGGTGACGAGTCGCAACGGGTCAAGCTCAACGCCATCGTGCATCCCCTGGTCGCGACGAGGCGGGCCGAGATCGTCGCGGCGGTCGCCGAAGATCAGGTGATCGTCGAGGACATCCCGCTGTTGGTGGAATCCCAGATGGCCCCGCTGTTCCCATTGGTCGTGGTGGTGCACGCCGACGCGGACGTGCGGCTGAGCCGCCTGATCGGTATCCGGGGCATGGACTCCGCGGATGCCCGGGCCCGGATCGCCGCCCAGGCCACCGAGGCGCAACGACGCACGGTGGCCGACGTCTGGCTGGACAACTCCGGCACCGAGGGCCAGTTGGTCGAGCAGGCCCGCGAACTCTGGTTCGGGCGGATCCTGCCGTTCGCCCATAACCTCGCCACCGGAACGCCGGCAACCGAATCGGACCACCTGGTGCCGGCCGACCCCACCTGGAGCGATCAGGCTGCCCGGATCGTGGCCCGGCTCAACACCACCTGTGGACACCGCGCGCTGCGCATCGATCACATCGGCTCGACTGCGGTCGCGGAGATGGATGCCCGCGATGTCATCGACGTACAGGTCACCGTCGCGTCGCTGGATATCGCCGACGCGCTCGCCCAGGATCTGCTGCGGGCCGGATACCCGCGAATCGAATCCGTCACCACCGACGCCAGCTTCGATAGCGCCAGCGATATTGACCTGTGGCGCAAGCGGTTTCACGCCTCAGCTGACCCTGGACGTCCTACCCACCTTCACATCCGAGTCGGCGGTTGGCCCAATCAGCAATTCGCGCTGTTGTTCGTCGACTGGCTCAACGACAACCCCGGTCCGCGGGCTGACTACACGCACGCCAAGCGGTCCGGAAATACACAACTTTGGTTCCATGACGCGCACCGGCGGGCCTGGGCATGGGCCGAAGCCACCGGCTGGTCTCCCGAGTCGGTCAGTTAGGTGCCGCAGCCTGGTCCGGCGCCGGCGCGCTGAAGTCCGTTGCGGGCATATCCGTCACAGGCAAGTCTCCCGGCGCGAGGGGGATGCCGGTGGCATTGCTCAGCGGGGCGCCGCAGTTCATCGCGCCATAATCCGCATCGTCCTTGGCGGGCGTCAGCCGCGGAGCGATGAACTGGTCGGCCTGGATCAGGATCTCGTCATCCACCAGGATCTCGCAGTGCAGATTCGCCGAGTAGGGCCACTGGATCGAAATCCGCATGCCGGCCTCTTTCGGGTCGGTCAGGATCCCGGTGGCCTCGAATGTCCGGCCGGGCAACATGGTGGGATTCGCACTGTTGACCTGGGTATCGGAGATACGGAACCCGATCAGTGCGCCGCGGGCCAGTCCGGTGATTCGGGCGCGGTAGGTGATGTTGTGCTGCATAACCTCATCCGCCGTAGCCTGGACCGGCGTGACGAACGGGGCCGCCACCAGTGCCGCAATGGCAGCGAGTATTACCGAGAGCCTCATCCGTCCCACGGCTCACGAGGGTACGCCTACTGCCAGGTCAATTGCACACCGATGCTGGTCAACCAGGCATTCAGGTCATGACCATGGCCGGCCAGGCCCTTGACGGCGCCAACCGCGCACAGCAACGCGGCCTGGGCGGTCTCAGTGTTCACAAGCCTGTCTCGGTGGGCCTGCAACAACTCGTCGGCGTCGACCAATTCGGTGTCCCGATTGGTGCGCACCACCAGGTCGATGTAGTGATCCTCGGTTTCCCAGCGATCCGGGCCGACGCTGATCGGCCCGACGTCGAGGTAGAAGTCTTGATCCCGCTCATGGCCGGGGTTGAAGTGGAAGACATTGGCCCGCAGACCGAGATCGGGCAGCAGCCAGGACTCCAGGTAGTGGAATTGCGGGCGGCCCGGGGTGGGGCGGGCCATATAGAGGCCCCACGGCGCCAGCCGGTATTCATCGACCGCGCGCACGATCCCCTTCGGATCGGTGTTGGTGCGGGCGAGGAGATCGAAGGTCTCACGCTTGGGAGGGTGGATGAGCGGCGGGTGGATGCGCACAGTTTAAAGGGCCGTCTGCGGCCGGGCCTACCCTGTACCCATGGCTTTCGCTACCGAACACCCCGTGGTGGCTCACTCCGAGCACCGGGCTGTCGAGGACGCAGTGCGCACCGGCCCGCAGTTCGAGGTGGTCAGCGAGTTCGAGCCGGCCGGGGATCAGCCCGCCGCGATCGCGGAGTTGGAGCGGCGGATCAGGGCGGGGGAGCGCGACGTCGTGCTATTGGGTGCCACCGGCACCGGCAAATCGGCCACCACCGCCTGGCTCATCGAGAAACTGCAGCGACCCACCCTGGTGATGGCGCCGAACAAGACGCTCGCCGCGCAGTTGGCTAATGAGTTACGAGAGATGCTGCCCAACAACGCCGTCGAATACTTCGTCTCCTATTACGACTACTACCAGCCCGAGGCGTATATCGCGCAGACCGACACCTACATCGAGAAGGACAGCTCGATCAACGACGATGTGGAACGGCTGCGGCATTCCGCCACCTCCAATCTGCTGTCGCGACGCGACGTAGTCGTGGTGGCGTCGGTGTCGTGCATCTACGGCCTGGGCACGCCGCAGTCCTACCTGGACCGGTCGGTGGAGTTGCAGGTGGGCACCGAGGTGCCACGAGACGCACTGCTTCGGCTCCTGGTCGACGTCCAGTACAGCCGTAACGACATGTCCTTCACCCGAGGCTCGTTCCGGGTGCGCGGCGACACCGTGGAGATCATCCCGTCGTACGAGGAACTGGCCGTTCGCATCGAGTACTTCGGCGACGAGATCGAGGCGCTCTACTACCTGCACCCGCTGACCGGGGATGTGGTGCGCAAGGTGGACTCACTGCGGATCTTCCCGGCCACCCACTATGTCGCGGGCCCGGAGCGGATGGCGGCAGCCCTCTCGACCATCGAGGAGGAACTCACCGAGCGGCTGGCCGAACTGGAACGGCAGGGCAAGCTGCTGGAGGCGCAGCGACTGCGGATGCGCACCAACTACGACATCGAGATGATGCGTCAGGTCGGGTTCTGCTCCGGGATCGAGAACTACTCCCGCCACATCGACGGCCGCGAAGCCGGCTCGGCACCATCGACCCTGCTGGACTATTTCCCCGAAGACTTCCTGCTGGTGATCGATGAGTCCCACGTCACCGTCCCGCAGATCGGCGGTATGTACGAGGGCGATATGTCCCGCAAGCGCAACCTGGTGGAGTTCGGATTCCGGCTGCCCTCTGCGACCGATAACCGCCCGCTGACCTGGGAGGAGTTCAGCTCCCGGGTCGGGCAGACGGTGTACCTGTCGGCCACCCCAGGGCCTTATGAATTGGCTGCGAGCGGTGGCGAGTTCGTCGAGCAGGTCATCCGGCCGACCGGACTGGTGGACCCGCAGATCGTAGTCAAACCCACCAAGGGCCAGATCGACGATCTCATCGGCGAGATCCGGGCCCGGGCCGAGCGCGATGAGCGGGTCCTGGTCACCACGCTGACCAAGAAGATGGCTGAAGACCTCACCGATTACCTGCTCGAGATGGGAATCCGGGTGCGCTACCTGCACTCCGAGGTCGACACGTTGCGCCGCGTCGAGCTTCTACGTCAGTTACGCCTCGGCGATTACGACGTGCTGATCGGCATCAACCTGCTGCGCGAAGGGCTGGACCTGCCCGAGGTGTCGCTGGTGTCCATCCTCGACGCCGACAAAGAAGGCTTCCTGCGGTCGGCCCGCAGCCTCATCCAGACCATCGGCCGAGCCGCCCGCAATGTCTCCGGCGAAGTACATATGTACGCCGACAAACTCACCGACTCAATGAAACAGGCGATCGAGGAGACCGATCGTCGGCGGGCCAAGCAGGTCGCCTACAACGAGGAGCGCGGCATCGACCCGCAACCCTTGCGCAAGAAGATCAACGACATCCTTGATCAGGTGTACCAGGAGGCCGATGACACCGAGGCGGTAGAGGTCGGCGGGCGAAACGCATCCCGCGGACGTCGCGCCCAGGGCCAGGCTGGTCGGGCTGTGAGTTCCGGCATCATTGACGGCCGTGATGTCTCCGCGATGCCGCGTGCCGATCTGGCCGCGCTGATCAAAGATATGACCGATCAGATGATGGCTGCCGCACGTGATCTGCAGTTCGAGTTGGCGGCACGCCTTCGCGACGAGATTCACGACCTGAAGAAGGAACTGCGCGGCATGGATGCCGCAGGCCTGAAGTAACCGGCAGCGATCACGTGACTGATGCCACGGCGGAACACGGCAGTTGGCGTGAACTGCTGAGTCGCGAATATGTCGGTGCTACAACAGTTCTGGCCGGCGGTGTCGCACTCTATGCGACGAACGAATTCATCACGATAAGCCTGCTGCCCAGCACGATCACCGATATCGGGGGTGCGCGCCTCTATGCCTGGGTGACGACGGTGTACCTGGTGGCCTCGGTGATCTCAGCCACCACGGTCGGACCGGTGCTGATCCGATTCGGCCCGCGCTACTCGTACCTGGGCGCCCTGCTCTCTTTCGCGGTCGGCACCGCATTGTGTGGGCTGGCACCAACCATGACGGTGCTCCTGGTAGGCCGAATGGTTCAGGGCCTGGCCGGTGGTGTGCTGGCCGGCCTGGGATATGCGGTGATCAGTGCGGCACTGCCGGAAAACCTCTGGACCCGTGCGGCGGCCGTGGTATCGGCGATGTGGGGCGTCGGAATCCTGATCGGTCCGACTTCCGGCGGATTGTTCGCTCAATTCGGTCTGTGGCGTTGGGGATTCGTCGTGATCCTACTTT
>NZ_JAEMSG010000115.1 GCF_016462945.1 Mycolicibacterium sp.
GGACGCCCGACTGGTGCGCTGGACCGACGTGACGGCGGTGCCCGAACACAGTCTTGACCCGACCCGGCGCCTGGCCCGCGTCACCCCCGGCGGTTCGACGGCGATCGGCAGCGACCCCGGTATCGCCGACATTGCGGCAATCCTGCTCGCCGCTGAGCAGATCGGCGCCGCGGCACAGTGCCTGGAACTCACCGTCGACTACACCAGGCAACGCATTCAGTTCGGCCGGCCGATCGGCAGCTTCCAGGCACTCAAACATCGGATGGCCGATATGTACGTTGCCATCCAGTCGGCGCGTGCGGTGATCGGCGACGCCATCGACGCTCCGACGCCCGTGTCGGCGGCGATGGCCAGACTGGCGGCAAGTGAAGCGTTCTGCACTGTGGCCGGTGAGGCCGTCCAGTTGCACGGTGGTATCGCGATCACCTGGGAGCACGATATGCAGTTGTACTTCAAGCGCGCCTACAGCAGCGCCCAGTTGTTCGGTCCGCCCGCCGAGCAGGTCCACCGACTCGAATCCGAGGTGTTCTGAACCGCCGTGAACCCTCACGTGGCACGCCGGGCTGGTATCCCACCGTTCTACGTCATGGATGTGTGGCTGGCAGCCGCCGAGCGACAGCGCACCCACGGCGATCTGGTGAACCTGTCAGCCGGCCAGCCGAGCGCGGGGGCGCCCGGCCCGGTCGTCGCCGCGGCCACTAGGGCACTGGCGACAGACAGACTGGGATACACTGTTGCACTTGGCATTCCGGAACTTCGCGAGGCGATCGCCGCCTCCTACTCGAATAAGTACGGCCTCGCCCTCGGGTGTGACGACGTCATCCTGACCACCGGTTCCTCCGGCGGATTCCTGCTGGCGTTTCTGGCCTGCTTCGACGTCGGCGATCGGGTGGCGATCGCAAGCCCCGGATATCCCTGCTACCGAAACATCCTGGCCGCTCTGGGGTGCGAGGTCGTGGAGATCGAGTGCGGTCCGCAGACTCGCTTCCAGCCGACGGTGCAGATGCTCGCCGAACTTGATCCGCCGGTGCGGGGCGTCGTCATCGCAAGTCCGGCCAACCCGACCGGAACGGTGATCCCACCTGCCGAACTTGCCGCCATCGCGCGGTGGTGCGATGCGAACGAGGTTCGGCTGATCAGCGATGAGATCTACCACGGGCTGGTGTACCCGGGCGCGCCGCAGACCTCATGCGCATGGGAGACATCCCGCAACGCCGTTGTGGTGAATAGCTTTTCGAAATACTTTGCCATGACAGGATGGCGGCTGGGCTGGCTGCTGGTGCCGACTGGATTGCGCAGAGCGGTGGACTGCCTCACCGGAAACTTCACGATCTGCCCACCGGTGTTACCGCAGCACGCCGCAATCGCAGCCTTCACCCCCGATGCCATCGCCGAGGCCGAGGGGCATCTGCTCCAGTACTCGGCGAATCGGGAAACGCTGCTGTCCGGACTCCACCAGGTGGGCCTCACTCGCCTGGCGCCGGCCGATGGTGCGTTCTACGTCTACGCCGACGTGTCGGACTTCACCGATGACTCCTTGACGTTCTCCGAACGGTTGTTGGCGGAAACCGGCGTGGCGATCGCGCCCGGGGTGGACTTCGATACCGTCAATGGTGGTTCGTTCGTGCGCCTGTCATTCGCGGGGCCCACTGCCGATATCGACGCGGCGCTGAGTCGGCTGGGTCCCTGGCTGCACGGTTAGCCCGTCACCTTGATTCTCGGCGCGAATCCTGGTGCAGTCAGAGCCATGCCTTTCTTCGACCATGAGCGCGGTCGGGTCTACTACCGGCACTGGGCTGCCACGGACCCACGCGCTGCGGTGATCTTCCTGCACGGATTCGGGGAGCACACCGGCCTCTACCACCGGTACGGGTTCGCCCTCAACGCGGCCGGGATCGACCTGTGGGCGGTCGACCAGTTCGGCCACGGCCTCTCCCCCGGCGCCCGTGGTCAATTCGGCACGATCGAGGACAGCTCTGCGCTGGCGGAGAGGCTCACCGCGCTTGCCGAACTTGAGCGGCCAGGGATTCCGCTGGTGGCGCAGGGGCATTCGTATGGATCGGTGGTCACGCTGTTCCGTCTACTCGAACAACCCGTTAGTTACCTGGCCGGGGTGATTTCTGGTGCACCGCTGGTCCCCATTGCCGAACTGCTGGATGCGAATACCGTGCTGGATCTCGACGTTCGCGGTCTATCTGCCGACCCGTTCTACCTGGATTGTCTGGAAAATGATCCGCTGGGATTCACCCGAGCAGACGGCACCGCGCTGACCCGCGAGCTGGATCGGGGTTGGGACCGTTTCGGAGCCGAGTTGCCGGCGCTGGCAGTGCCGACACTGGCCGTGCACGGCGAGATCGACCCAATCGCGTCAGTGGGCGCCGTTCGGGCGTATTCCGAACAGATCCCCGCCCTTCGGATCACCGAATTCGCCGGAGCCCGCCATGACGTCCTCAACGACACCACGCATCAAGAAGTGGCCGACGCGATCATCGGCTTCATCGGCGAGCAGACCTAGCTACAACCAGGTGTCGGGGGAGGTGGCGGTCAGGAACGACTCAAGGTCGTCGCGCCATTGAGCCGGTGTGTTCTTGTCCGGTTCGATCCCGGTGTACTCACCCCGGTAGAACAGCAGCGGACGAGGCTTGACCGCCGGCACCTCCGAGAGGGATTGCACGGCGCCGAAGACAACGAAGTGATCGCCGCCGTCGTGAACCGAGTGCACGGTGCAGTCAATGTGGGCCAGGGAACCATCGACGATCGGCGATCCGAGGTTCGATAGATGCCAGTCGATGCCGGCGAATTTGTCGGGTTCCCTGGATCCGAATCGCGCACAGATATCTCGCTGTTTCTCAGTGAGCACGTTGACGCAGAACACACCATTGGCCTCGATGACCTGCCACGATCGCGACACCTTGGTCGGGCAGAACAGCACCAGTGGCGGGTCCAGCGACAGCGCCGCGAATGACTGACAGGCAAACCCGACGGGCGCACCGTCGTGCATCGTCGTGATGATGGTGATGCCGGTGCAGAACTGTCCGAGTACGTGCCGGAACGCACGGGGATCGATTGGTTCAGCCGTCATGGCGGCCGCTACTTGGCGTGCGAACCGATGGTGAAATCATGCCCCCACAAGCTGACCGCGGTGCTCTCCCGGGCGATCCAGTCCGCATCATCGACCTCGAGCCCCTCACAACCGAACTCGATGTCGAAACCAGCCGGGGTCTTCATATAGAACGACAGCATCTTGTCGTTGACGTGGCGGCCGAGCGTCGCTGACATCGGCACTTTTCGCCGCAGTGCGCGGTCCAGGCACAGCCCGACGTCATCGCTCTCCCCCACCTCGACCATCAGGTGAACGACACCACTCGGCGTGGGCATCGGCAGGAAGGCGAGGCTGTGGTGGCGCGGGTTGCATCCGAAGAACCGTAACCAGGCCGGCGGTCCATCGGCCGGTCGTCCGACCACCTGGGGCGGTAGCCGCATTGAGTCGCGCAGTGTGAATCCCAACACGTCGCGGTAGAAGTGCAGTGACTCGGCGTCATCCTTTGTGGTGAGCACAACATGGCCCAGGCCCTGTTCCCCGGTGACGAATCTATGCCCGTAGGGACTCACCACCCGACGGTGTTCGAGTGCCGCACCGTGGAACACCTCCAGTCCGTTGCCGGACGGATCGACGAAGTGGATCATCTCGTCAACACGGCGGTCGGCCAGTTCAGCGGCAGTGGCTTCCTTATAGGGCACGCCTTCGAGGTCAAGCGCATTGCGGATCTCTTGCAGGCCTGCGGAATTCGCACATTCCCAGCCGGCCCCGGAGAGCCGGTCGTGGGTGCCCGGGAAGATGACCAGCCGAGCGGGAAACTCATCCATCCGCAGGTACAGCGCACCGTCGGTCTCGCCCTTGCCCTCGACCATGCCGAGAACTTTCAACCCGTAGTCCCGCCAGGCCGCAACATCAGTGGACTCGAAACGCAGATAGCCCAACGAGCGAATGGGACTCACGCCGTACCTCCGAGGAAGTCAATGGTCAGCTTGTTGAACTCGTCGAACTTCTCGAGCTGAGCCCAGTGTCCACACTGCCCGAATACGTGCAATCGCACGCGGGGGATCTGCTTGAGCGCGACCAGCGCACCGTCGAGGGGATTGACTCGATCCTCGCGGCCCCAGATCAGTAGCACTGGTTGGCGCAGCTTGAATACCTCTCGCCACATCATGCCGAGTTCGAAGTCGGGGCCGGCGAAGGACTTTCCCATCGCCACAGCGGCGGCCAGCGACTCCGGTTCGCTGGCGATGGCAAAGCGCTCATCGATCAGTTCCGGCGTGATCAGCTTCTGGTCGTAGACCATGATGCGCAGGAAACGCTCCATGTTCTCCCGGGTCGGATTGGCCGTGAAGCGGCCCAGTAGCTTGACGCCCTCGGTGGGGTCCGGCGCGAACAAATTGACCGAGAGCCCGCCGGGGCCCATCAACACCAGCCGGCCGGCCCGGTCGGGGTTGTCGAGTGCGAACCGCACCGCGGTGCCGCCGCCGAGTGAGTTACCCACCAACGCGGGGCGCTGAATGCCGAGGTGGTCGAACAATGCCAGCACGGCATTGGCGCTGTAGCGGTTGTACTGCTCGTGCTCGGTGTGTTTATCGGAGTGCCCGTAGCCGGGCTGATCGATGGCAAGCACGTGAAAGTGCTGTGCCAGAACGCCGATATTGCGACCGAAGTTCGACCAACTCGACGCACCCGGACCGCCGCCGTGCAGGAGCACGACGGTGTTCTCATTGCCGACACCAGCCTCGTGATAGTGCAGGCGCAAATCGCGATCGCCAGCACGCACCTCGGCGAACTTGGAGGTGGATTCGAAGGTCAGGTCCTGTTGGGACTGGGCTTCGTGGATGAACGACGTCATCTCGCCCTTAGACCATCGTGTCGCCGAGTGGCAGCCCGAACTCCTGGTTGCCATACATAACATACGCGCGCTCGGCATCGTTAGCGGCGTGCACACGACCCGCGTGAGCATCTCGCCAGAACCGTTGCAGCGCTTGATCGCTGTTGAGGGCTGTCGCACCGGCGGCCTCGAAAAGCCTGTCGATGGAGGCGATAGCCCGACCGGTGGCACGAACCTGATCGCGGCGTGCGCGGGCCCGCAACTCCATCGGAACCTCCTCGCCGGCGCACACCAAGGCGTACTCCTCGGCGAGGTTGCCCTTGAGCTGGCGCCAGGCGGCGTCAATATCGCTGGCCGCCTCGGCAATACGGACCTTGCCGAACGGATCGTCCTTCGCCTTCTCGCCGGCGAAGGCCGCACGCACACGCTTGCCCTGGTACTCAACATGCGCGGCGTAGGCACCGTAGGCCATACCGACAATGGGCGTGGAAATCGTGGTGGGATGCATTGTGCCCCAGGGCATCCGGTAAACCGGCGCGGTGTTGTTCTTCAGTCCGCCTGCGGAGTGATCGTTCATCGCCCCGTAGGACAAGAACCGGTAGCGCGGCACGAAAACGTCCTTGACCATCAGGGTGTTACTTCCGGTGCCCTTGAGGCCGACCACGTTCCAGTCATCCCGGATCTGGTAATCGCCCAGCGGCATCAGGAAGCTGCCGAAGTCAACGGGGCGGCCATCCTTAATCACTGGTCCACCAGCGAAGGTCCACGTGGCGTGGTCGCAACCGGACGACCACAGCCAGGTGCCGTTGACCAGATAGCCGCCGTCGACAACCGTGCCGACGCCCATGGGGGCGTACGACGAGGAGACCCGGACCGTCGGGTCATCGCCCCACACGTCATCCTGTGCCTGCTGGTCGAACTGGGCGAGGTGCCAGTTGTGAACACCGAGGATCGAGGTGGCCCACCCCGTCGAACCGCAGGCGCTGGCGATCCGGCGCACCGCCTCGAAGAACAGCGTTGGGTCGCACTGAAGTCCACCCCACTGCTCGGGCTGCAACATCTTGAAGTAGCCGGCCTCGTCAAGGTCGGCAATCGTCGCGTCGGGGATCCGACGCAGATCCTCGGTCTCCTGATTTCGCTCGCGTAGTCGCGGTAATAGGTCGTCGATGGCGGCCAGAACCGTCTGCGCATCGCGCTGCTGAATGGACGTCACTGCATGCCTCCCAGAGAGTGCGTTACTGCACATCAGACTAGAACACGTTACGATTTGTGTCGAGCAGCGCAAACTTATGCCAGCTAGTTCATTGTATTGTCATTTCTGTAACGTGTTCTAGTTATCGAAAGGGCTGATCGCTCCTTGGCGACTTCTGACCAGCGGGCCACCGCCGTCGTGCACCTCGACGGAAAGACCCACACCGTGCCGTGGCCCCGCAGCGAGAAGCTGCTCGACGTCCTGCTGGATCAGGGTATCGAGGCTCCGTTCTCGTGCCGGGAGGGGCACTGCGGCGCCTGCGCGGTCACGGCTGTGCACGGCGAGGTCGAGATGGAGGTCAATGACGTCCTGGAGCCCGACGACCTCGCCGAGGGACTGATCCTGGCGTGTCAGGCCCGGCCGCTTTCCGAATCAGTCGAGGTCAGCTACGACTGACTGCCGGTAACCGGGTTACCGCGGCAGGCCGAGAAGCCGCTCACCGGCCATGGTGAGCAGGATCTGCTCGGTGCCGCCGGCGATCGACAGGCAGCGGGTGTTGAGGAACATCTGGACCGCATCATTGATGTCCACCCCGGCCCCCGGGGACAGCTCCATCCGCAACTCCTCGAGAGACTGCCGGTAGCGCACGCCGATCAGCTTGCGTGCGCTGGCCTCCGCGCTGGTGTCCCGACCGCCCACGGCGAGTTGGGCGATTCGGTGGTCCAGCAGAGAGCCCACCTGGGCGGCCAGCAACAGCTCCCCGAGCCGGTCGGTCATCGCCGGATCAAGTTGCCGCTGCGAGAAGTTGCCCAGCATCTCCTCCATCGGATTGCCCAGCGCGGTGCCGTGCGCCATGGCCACCCGCTCGTTGGCCAATGTGTTGCGGGCCAGCGGCCAACCCCCGTTGATCTCGCCGACCACCATTTCGTCGGGAACGAACAGATCGTCGAAGAACACCTCGTTGAAATTCCGGTGCCCGGTGATTTCCCGCAGTGGACGGATCTCAATGCCCGGCGAGCGCATATCGACCAGGAAGTAGGTGATGCCCTTGTGCTTCGGCGCCCCGGCGTCAGTGCGGGCCAGACACACACCCCAGTCCGCCCGATGCGCCGCCGAAGTCCACACCTTCTGGCCGTTGAGGTTCCAACCGCCCTCAGTGCGAACGGCTTTGGTGCGAAGTGCCGCCAGATCCGAACCGGCACCCGGCTCGCTGAAAAGCTGGCACCAGATCACTTCGCCGCGGAGGGTCGCCGGAACAAAACGGTCGATTTGTTCGGCAGTGCCGTGCTCGAGGATCGTCGGAACCGCCCACCAGCCGATGACGAGGTCCGGCCGGTCGACTCCGGCAGCGGCGAGTTCGGTGTCGATGAGCAGTTGCTCGGCGGGTGAGGCCTCACGACCGTAGGGCTTGGGCCAGTGCGGTGCGAGCAGGCCGTTGCCGGCCATGGCGACCTGTCGTTTCTCGACCGGCAGAGCAGCCACCTCGGCGACTGCCGCGGTGATCTCCGGTTGTAGATGCGCGACGGACTCGAGATCGATGTGGAGTTCACGGCGAACGCCGTCGAGGATCAACGCCGCTATCCGACGGAGGCTGTGCGACTGACCGCCAAGGAACTGAGCGATCCCGTATGCACGGCGTAGATAGAGATGCGCGTCGTGCTCCCAGGTGATACCAATGCCACCCAACACCTGGATGCAGTCCTTGGAGTTGCCCTTTGCGGCATCAATCCCCGCCGCCGATGCGACGGCTGCGGCGATCGACAGCTGGTGATCATGACCATCCGATGTAGCGGCTGCGGCGGCCTCTGCCGCGTCATGGGCTGCTACCGAGATCTGCTGGGACCGCAACAACATCTCTGCACACATGTGCTTGACGGCCTGGAAGCTGCCGATCGGCTTGCCGAACTGCTCACGAACCTTGGCGTATTCGGCCGCGGTGTCCAGGGTCCACCGGGCCACTCCGGCGGCCTCGGCAGCCAGAACCGTCGCGGCGAGATCGGTGAAGCGCTGCCGCGACACCGCAAGCCGGGTGGCCGGCGTGGAGTCCAGCGTGACCCGGGCCAGTGGGCGGGAGAAATCCGTAGCCTCCAGCGGTTCGACGGTGACTCCGTCGGCGCCGGCATCGATCAGCACCACGTGCTCACCGACCGGCAGCAGCAACAGTCCGGTTGCCAGGGCGCCCAACACGTAGTCAGCCGAACCGGATACCCGGCCGGATTCCTCGCGAAGGTCAGCGGTCAACGCTGCGCCGGCGGTGATCTGCCCCGATGACAACGCCTGCAGCAGTTCAGGATCGGTGACCACCAGCGAGGCCAGTGCAGTGGTGGCGACCGGGCCCGGGATCAACGCCCGGGCCGCCTCCTCCACCATGGCGCACAGGTCGACCACCGAACCGCCCGCTCCACCGGCCTCTTCGTCCACGGCGACCCCGAACAAGCCCAGTTCGGCGACGCCGTCGTACACCGCCCGCCAGGCTTCACTCTGTCCGCCCTCGATATCGCGAATGGCCTCGGGTGCGCCGGTACCGGCCGCCCAACTCCGAACCAACTCGCGGGCAGCGAACTGTTCGTCCGTGATAGTGGCAGTCACCGTCGGCTCCTCAGGTTTGGCGTGAGATGAGCTTAAGTCAGACCTCAGCCCACTAGAACGTGTTCTAATAGTGCCAGCGGCGAACCGTCAAGTCGACAGCGGTCGCCAGGCGCGGAGGGAGCCGTCACAGTGCTGTCCCCCGTGCCC
>NZ_JAEMSG010000116.1 GCF_016462945.1 Mycolicibacterium sp.
TCAAGCCCGATCGGGCTGGCCAGGCGGCTCAACTCGGCGTCGGTGAGGCCGGCCTCGCGCAGCCGGATCAGCCGGTTCTCATGCGTGCGCCGCGATCCCATGGCGCCGATGAAGCGGACGCCGAGCCGCAGGGCCACCTCGAGCAGTGGAACGTCGAACTTCGGGTCGTGAGTCAGGACGCAGATCACGGTGCGCTCGTCGACGGCGCCGGCCTCGGCTTGGGCCGCGAGGTAGCGATGCGGCCACTCGACCACCACCTCGTCGGCGGTGGGGAACCTCGCCGACGTGGCGAAGAGTCCGCGCGCGTCGCACACGGTGACCCGGTAGCCCAGGAACGATCCCTGCCGGGCGACCGCGGACGCGAAGTCGATGGCGCCGAAGACCAGCATCCGCGGCGGCGGGGCATGGCTGGCGACGAAGACGTCCATACCTTCTCCCCGGCGCTGGCCGTCGGGCCCGTAGGTCAGCACCTCACTGCGGCCGGCCGCCAGCAGCCCGCGGACGTCGTCGGTGACCGCGGAGTCCGCCCGATCCGATCCGAGCGTGCCGGTGACGGTGTCGGGCCCGATCACCAGACGCCGTCCGACCCAGTCCGGGTCGGGGTGGGCGATGACGGTGGCCAGCGCGACCGGCCGATGGCCGTCGATATCCGCGACCACCGCATCCAATTGAGGAAATGTTTCCTTCGACACCGGCTCGATGAAGATGTCGAGGATGCCTCCGCAGGTCAGCCCGACGGCGAAGGCGTCGTCATCGCTGACCCCGTAGCGCTCCAGGCGCGGCACCCCGCTCTGAGCCACCTCCGCGGCGGCCTCGTACACGGCGCCCTCGACACAGCCGCCGGATACCGACCCACTGACCGTGCCGTCGGGGCCGACGACCATCGCGGCGCCGGGCGGGCGCGGGGCGGAACGGAAGGTACGCACCACCGTTCCGACGCCGGCGGTCTGACCGCGGCGCCAGATCGCGACAAGTTCCGCCAATACGTCCTGCACGGCCATAAACGTAGGCCGCGCGCGCGACACCGGCGTAACTTCGTGCATTCTCGAACGTGGGCGCCGCGGACCGGCGGGGGAGTTTGAGCCAGCCGCCGCGGCGGTCGTGTCGGTGGGTCGGATTACGGTGGTGGCGATGGCCTTGCATATTCACCGCGCCGAGCGCACCGACGTCCTTGCCGACGGCCTCGGCGCTCTGCTGGCCACCCCACCGGCGGACCCGTTCGCGCAAGACCTCGTCATGGTGCCGGCCCGCGGAGTGGAACGCTGGCTCAGCCAGCGCCTCTCGCACGTGCTGGGCCGAAGTTCAGGCGAAGACGGCGTGTGCGCCGGGGTGTCCTTCCGGTCGCCGGCCTCGCTGATCTCCGAGATCGCCGGTACCCGCGATGAGGATCCGTGGTCGCCGGATGTCATGACCTGGCCGCTGTTGGAGGTCATCGACGCGAGCCTGGACCAGCCCTGGTGCCGCACCCTGGCCACCCACCTCGGCCACTTCGCCACCGACGACGAGCAGGAACTGCGGCAGGGCCGCCGGTATGCGGTGACGCGCAGGCTGGCCGGACTGTTCGCCTCCTACGCGCGCCAGCGTCCACAACTCATTGCCGATTGGCTTGCCGGTGACACCGGTGAACTCGCTGCCGACCTGGCGTGGCAGCCGGAACTCCTGCGCCGGCTCGTCGCGGTAATGGGAATCGACCCACCCGATGTCCGGCACGCCACAACCATTGCTCGCCTTCGGGATTCAGCATCCGCACTGCCCGCCCGGCTGTCACTGTTCGGCCACACCAGACTGCCGGAAACCGATATCGAACTGCTCGACGCCCTGGCCACCCACCACGAACTGCACCTGTGGTTGCCACACCCGAGCGCGCAGGCGTGGACGGCACTGGCCGATCTGCGCGGGGTCGTTGCGCGCCGCGACGACGACAGTCACCGCCGCATCCAGCACCCGCTGCTGGCCACCCTCGGCCGCGACGTGCGCGAGTTGCAGCGCAGCCTGCCCGACACCGCGGCCACCGACGAGTTCCTGCCCGGCGCAAGTCACCCGGACACTCTGCTGGGCTGGCTGCAATCCGATATCGCCGCCAATTCCGTTCGCGCACAGGGCCGTTCGCTACGCGCAGATGACCGTTCAGTCCAGGTGCACAGCTGCCACGGTCCGGCCCGGCAGGTCGACGTGCTGCGCGAGGTGCTGCTCGGACTGCTCTCCGACGACGAGACCCTCGAACCGCGCGACATTCTGGTGATGTGCCCGGACATCGAGACCTATGCGCCGCTGATTGCCGCGAACTTCGGACTCGGTGAAGTCGTCTCCGGTGGGCATCCGGCGCACCGACTGCGGGTCAAATTGGCCGATCGCTCACTGGTGCAGACCAACCCTCTGCTGGCGGTCGCCTCCCAACTCATCACCCTGGCCGGCAGCCGCGTCACCGCCACCGAGGTGCTCAACCTGGCCGACGGCGCCCCGGTGCGCGCCCGGTTCGGATTCACCGACGACGATCTGGAGACCATCACCGACTGGGTGCGCGAGGCCAATATCCGGTGGGGTTTCGATCAGGAACACCGGACGCCGTACGGCGTCGACTTCGTCCACAACACCTGGCGTTTCGGCCTCGACCGGATCCTGGCCGGAGTGGCGCTGTCGGACGACTCCCAGAGTTGGATCGAGAACGCCCTGCCACTGGACGACGTCGGCTCCAACAGTGTCGAACTGGCCGGGCGACTCACCGAATTCGTCGGCCGGTTGCAGCGCGTCGTCGACTCGTTGAGCGGAACGCGCTCGCTGCAGGAGTGGCTCACCGCCCTGGCCGACGGCATCAGGTCGATCACCCGCGTCGACGATGCCGACGCCTGGCAGCTCAGCCAGATGGAACGCGAGTTCAACGATGTGTGCGCCCATGCCGGTGCCCGCGCGGCAACCGCGCTGCGGCTGCCGGATCTACAAGCCCTGCTGCGTCAGCACCTGGCCGGGCGCCCCACCCGCGCCAACTTCCGGACCGGCACGCTCACCGTCTGCACCATGGTGCCGATGCGTTCGGTGCCGCACCGGGTGGTGTGCCTGGTCGGTCTCGATGACACCGTGTTCCCCCGGATCGGGGCGGTCGACGGCGACGACGCGCTGGCCCGTCATCCGATGACCGGCGAGCGCGACGTCCGCTCCGAGGACCGTCAACTTCTGCTCGACGCGATCGGCGCCGCCACCGACACTCTGGTGATCACCTATACCGGCGCCAATGACTACACCGGTCAGCAGTGCCCGCCGGCGGTTCCGCTGGCCGAACTCCTCGATGCACTCGACGTCACCACCGAGGCCAGGGTGCGCGATGACATTGTCGTGCACCATCCGCTGCAGCCCTTCGACGTTCGCAATGTCGAACCCGGTGCGCTGGTGCCGGGCACGCCGTTCAGTTTCGATGCGACGGTGCTGCGGGCCGCCGAGGCGGCCAGTGCCGACCGCGAGGACCGGCCGGCCTTCGTCGCGGGTCCGTTGCCGAGCGCCCCCGGCGACAGCGACGTCGCACTCGCCGATCTGTTGACCTTCTTCAAGGATCCGGTCAGGGGATTCTTCCGGGCGTTGGACTTCACCTTCCCGGCCGACGTCGAGGGTGTCGAGGACGCGATGCCCGTCGAGATCGACAACCTGCAGGAGTGGACCGTCGGGGATCGCATGCTCACCGACATCATGCGGGGTATGAGCCCGGACCGGGCCCGCCAGGCGGAGTGGTGCCGCGGCACGCTGCCGCCGGGACACCTCGGCTGGCGTAGGGCGACCGAGATCCGCGACCAGGCCGCACTGCTCGCCGCCGAGGCGTTGCCGCTGCGGACCGAACCGGCCCGGGCGATCGACGTCAATCTCGACCTCGGTGCGGGCCGCCGTCTCACCGGCACCGTCTCCCCGGTGTTCGGCAATCGCCTCGTCACCGCCACCTATTCCCGGCTGGACGGTAAGCATCTGCTGGCGGCGTGGATTCCCCTGCTGGCATTGGCCGCCTATGTGCCGGAACGGGATTGGTCGGCCGCGTGCGTCGGACGCCCGAAGCGGGGAACCCGGCCGCGCCGCGAATTCCTCGGCCAGCCCGATGTGCCCGCGATCGACCTTCTGCGCGATCTGGTCGCCATCTACGACGCCGGGCGACAGGAACCGCTTCCGCTGCCGCTGAAAACCTCTTTCGCCTGGGCCGAGGCGCGGCACTCGGGGGCCGACCCGTTCGACGCGGCCAATCGCCGCTGGCGGTCGAATATGTATCCCGGCGACGACCAGCAGGCCGCGCATGTGCAGGCGTGGGGTTTCGGTGTTGGGTTGCGCGACCTGATGCAACCGCTGCAACCCGGTGAGGAATACCCGGGCGAGAACAACCGGCTCGGCGCGTATGCGGCGCGGCTGTGGCTGCCGATGCTGCGCGCGGGACAGGGCGGCTGATGGAACCGCCCCGCTTCGATCTGCTTGGGCCGCTTCCGGCGCCGCGCACCACCACGGTGCTGGAGGCCAGCGCCGGCACCGGGAAGACGTTCGCGTTGGCCGCCCTGGTGACCCGCTATATCGCCGAAGGCGCGGCCACCCTGGACCAGATGCTGCTGATCACCTTCGGCCGCGCCGCCACCCGGGAGTTGCGCGACCGGGTGCGCCGCCAGATCGCGCACGCCCTGGCGGCGTTCGATCATCCGGATCTGATGAAGGAGAACCAGGTGGTGGCGCACCTGCTCGATGGCAGCCCCGACGAACTTGCGGCGCGCAAGACCCGACTCGGTGACGCGCTGGCCGGTTTCGATGCCGCCACCATCGCCACCACCCATCAGTTCTGCAAGCTGGTGCTCACATCGTTGGGTGTGGCCGGTGACAGCGACGCCGGGGTGGAACTGGTGGAGAGCCTCGATGAGTTGGTCACCGAGATCGTCGACGACCTCTATCTCGCTCGCTTCGGCCGGCTCACTGAACCGCCCCAGGTGAGCTATGACCAGGCCCTCAAGCTTGCCCGTGCGGTGGCGTCCAACCCGTCGACCGAATTGCGTCCACTCAATCCCGAACCGGGCAGCCAGGCCGCGGTGCGCATCGAATTCGCGAAAGCCGTTCTGGCCGAGCTGGAAATCCGCAAGCGCCGCCGCCGCATTCTCGGTTACGACGACCTGCTCACCCGGCTGGCCGGCGCCCTCGACGCTCAGGACTCGCCGGCGCGCCAGCGGATGAGTCAACGCTGGCCCATCGTCATGGTCGATGAGTTCCAGGACACCGACCCGGTGCAGTGGAGGGTGATCGACCACGCATTCAGCGGGGTCTCGACGCTCGTGTTGATCGGAGACCCCAAGCAGGCGATCTACGCATTCCGCGGTGGCGATATCGTCACCTACCTCAAAGCCGCCCAGACCGCCGGGCAGAAGCAGACCCTCGGGGTCAACTGGCGCAGCGACGGTGCGCTCGTCTCCCGACTGCAGGCCGTGCTGCGCGGAGCCGAACTCGGCGATCCGCGCATCGTGGTCCACGACGTCGAGGCCCACTACTCCGGCAGCCGGCTCGCCAGCGCGCCGCACAATGATCCGTTCCGGTTACGGATTGTTTCCCGGGAAGCATTGGGCCGCAGCGGATCTCAGAAGATTCCTATCGATGAACTGCGGTCCTATATCGGCAGTGATCTGGCATCCGAGATCGCCGCGCTGCTGGCCAGCCCGGCCACCTTCGACGGCAACCGGGTCAGGGCCGGCGATATCGCGGTGATCGTCGAGAAGCACAGGGACGCCCGCGTGTGTTTCGACGCCCTCACCAATGCGGGTATCCCCGCGGTCTACACCGGCGACTCCGACGTATTCGCCTCCGAAGCCTGCAGCGACTGGCTGTGCCTGCTGGAGGCATTCGACCAGCCGCACCGTTCCGGTGTCGTTCGGGCGGCGGCGGCCACGATGTTCTTCGGCTATAACGCCCACGATCTTGCCGCCGGCGGCGACGAGCTCACCGACAGTGTCGCCGAGACCATCCGGGAGTGGGCCGACCACGCCCGATCATCCGGTGTGGCAGCGGTTTTCGAGTCGGCGCGCCTGCGCGGTATGGCCGATCGGCTGCTGTCGCGCCGCGGTGGGGAACGCTATATGACCGATATGGCGCATGCGACGCAGCTGTTGCAGGAGGCCGCCCACGCCGAGCACTACTCGCTGCCCGCGCTGCGGGATTGGCTGCGCAACCGGCGTGCGGAGATCGGCGGCGGCAGGGAACGCAATCGGCGCCTCGACAGTGATGCCGCCGCAGTGCAGGTGTTGACGGTGCACGGCAGCAAGGGTTTGCAGTACCCGATCGTGTACCTGCCGTTTGCCTTCAACCGCAATGTGCAGGATCGCGAAATGGTCCTGTTCCATGACGGCGATCAGCGCTGCCTGCACATCGGCGGGCCCGACAGCCCCGACTACGCGGCGGTTCAGCTGGCGGGTCGACGGGAGAGCGCCAGTGACGACAGCCGGCTGATCTATGTCGCGATGACCCGGGCGCAGGTTCAGGTGGTGGCGTGGTGGGCGCCGTCGAAGGATGAGCCCAACGGCGGGCTGTCCCGGCTGATGCGGGACCGCCGCCCGGGCGACACCACGGTCGGTATCCGCTGCGACCCGCTGACCGTCACCGACGATGAGGCATGGGAACGCTTCCGGGAATGGGAGGCCGCCGGGGGACCGGTGATCGAGGAGGCCGTGATCGCCCCGCTGGTGGAGCTGCCGACTGAGCCGCCGCCCGACGATCTGGCCGCCCGACACTTCCACCGCTTGATCGACACCGCATGGCGACGGACGTCCTATTCCGGTCTGGTCCGCTCGGCGCAGGAGAACGCCGGGGTGAGCAGTGAGCCCGAGGTGGTCGAACTCGACGACGAGGTACCCGATATCGCGCTGGTGACCCCGGCGCAGGGATCCGATCTGGCCTCGCCGATGGCGGACCTGCCGACCGGCGCCAAGTTCGGCACCCTGGTGCACGCCGTGTTGGAGAACACCGATCCGCTGGCCGCCGACCTTGCGGCCGAACTGCGTGCCGCGATCGACACGCACTCGGTGTGGTGGCCGGTCGGTGTGCCGTCCGGTGATCTGGCGGCGGCCTTGGTGCCGATGTATGACACACCGTTGGGCCCGCTGGCCGACGGACTCACGTTGCGCCAGATCGGACTCTCCGACCGCCTGTGCGAGATGGACTTCGAGTTCCCCCTGGCCGGCGGCGATCTTCGGTCTGCGGCACCCGATATCCGGCTGGCCGACGTCGGGCGACTGCTGGCTCAGTACCTGCCACCGACTGACCCGCTGGTCGCCTACGTCGACCGGCTCACCGATGCTGCACTCGGCGGCCAACTTCTGCACGGCTACCTCAGTGGTTCGGTCGATGTGGTGCTGCGCATCCCCGACGGGTCCGGTCACCGCTACCTGGTGGTCGACTACAAGACCAACTGGCTGGGCGATAACGACCGCCCACTGACCGCCGCGGATTACTCCATGCCGCGGATGGCCGAGGCCATGCTGCACTCCGACTATCCCCTGCAGGCGCTGCTGTATTGCGTTGTGCTGCATCGCTTTTTGCGCTGGCGCCAACCCGGCTACGACCCGGCCCGGCATCTGGGTGGCGTGCTGTATCTGTTCGTCCGCGGGATGTGCGGTCCGGATACCCCACTGACCGATGGCCAACCCGCCGGTGTGTTCGGCTGGCAGCCCCCGGCCGACCTGGTGATCGCGGTCTCCGATCTCCTCGACGGCCGCAGGGCGGTGGCATGAGCACTGAAGCGGTAGATACCGCGGACTGGCGGCACCGCGCGGTGGACACCGCGGACTGGCGGCACAGTGCGGCGGCGACCGGACTGCTGCGCACCTTCAACGACGCCGGCGTGATCGAGGCCGCCGACGTGCTGGTGGCGCAGCGCCTGAGCGCACTGGCCGGCGAATCCGATGAGCGGGTCGCGCTGGCGGTGGCGTTCGTGGTGCGCGCGGTGCGCTCGGGATCGGTGTGCGTGGCGCTACCCGACGTACCCCAGCAGGTCGGTATCGCGGACCTGCCGTGGCCGGCCACCGATGAATGGCTGGCTGCGGTGGCCGCCAGTCCCCTGACCGATGATCCGCCGGTGCTGCATCTCGATGATGGGCTGCTGTACCTCGACCGCTACTGGATCGAGGAGCAGCGGGTGGCCGCCGACATCCTGGCGCTGGCGGCCGCCCGCCGGTCCGGGTCGGCGCTGGATATCAACCGGCTTTTCCCGGACAGCTACGCCGAGCAGCGCGGCGCGGCCGAGTTGGCACTGTCGCGGGCGCTGACCGTGTTGACCGGCGGGCCGGGCACCGGCAAGACCACGACCGTGGCGCGTCTGCTGGCGTTACTAGCCGAGCAGACCGAACTCGACGGTAAGCCGCGGCTGCGGATCGCGTTGGCCGCCCCGACCGGTAAGGCCGCGGCCCGGCTGCTGGAGGCCGTTCAACTGGAAGTGGATGCGCTCGCCCCCGCCGACCGTGAGCGCCTGCCCGCAATGGCGGCCACCACCCTGCATCGCCTGCTGGGCAGCCGACCGGATACCTCGTCGCGGTTCCGGCACAACCGGGAGAACCGGCTCCCGCATGACGTGATCGTCGTCGACGAGACATCCATGGTGTCGCTGACCATGATGGCGCGACTCCTGGAAGCCGTCCGCCCGGAATCCCGGCTGCTGCTGGTGGGTGACCCCGACCAACTGGCCTCGGTCGAGGCCGGTGCGGTGCTGGCCGATCTCGTCGACGGGCTGACCGGCGTGCCCGACAGCCCGGTTGCCACCCTGGTGACCCCGCACCGGTTCGGCGAGTCCATCGGTGCGCTGGC
>NZ_JAEMSG010000024.1:0-21372 GCF_016462945.1 Mycolicibacterium sp.
CGGGCCCGTAGCGCCGGTATGGTGGGCCAATGCGGGCACTGGTCACCGGCGCTGCCGGTTTCATCGGCTCGAACCTGGTGGATCGTCTTCTTACCGACGGGCACACCGTCGTTGGCGTCGACGATCTCAGTTCCGGTCGGGTGGCCAATCTCGACAGCGCCCGTACCTACGGTGGGTTCGAGTTCGTCGAGGCCGATATCGTCAGCGCCGACCTGATCGGGTTGCTGGCCGCAGCCAAGCCTGAGGTGGTCTACCACCTGGCCGCCCAGATCGACGTGCGACGTTCGGTGGCAGATCCGCAATTCGATGCGACGGTCAATGTCGTAGGCGCGGTGCGATTGGCAGAGGCGGCGCGCCGCGCCGCGGCCCGCAAGGTGGTCAACACCTCCTCGGGCGGCGCGATCTACGGCGTGCCGGCTAATTACCCGACAAACGAAGCGGCACCTGCCGATCCGGCCTCCCCATACGGTGCAGGGAAGATGGCCGCCGAGGTCTACCTCAACAGCTTCCGGCACCTTTACGGACTGGACTGCACACACGTCGCGCCCGCCAATGTCTACGGTCCGCGTCAGGAACCGCAAGGCGAGGCCGGTGTGGTCGCCGTTTTCACCAAGGCACTGCTGGCCGGTGAGCCCACGACGGTATTCGGTGATGGCTCCAACACCCGCGACTACATCTTCGTCGACGATGTCGTCGACGCCTTCGTGCGCGCGTCCGACAGTGCCGGCTCTGGGCAGCGGTTCAACGTCGGCACCGGAGTGGAAACCACCGATCGTGCCCTGCACACGGTGGTGGCCGCGGCGGTCGGCGCGCCCGATGAACCGCAATCCGCGCCGGCCAGGCTGGGCGATGTCAAGCGGTCATGTCTGGATGCCCGCAAGGCGGAGGTCGTACTCAGTTGGCGCGCCCGGGTTCGACTCGAGGACGGCGTGCGCCGGACCGTGGAGTACTTCCGCGGTCTCTAATTCTCGGGCGTTCGCGCACCCTCAAGTGCGACCGTTCGCGCCAGTTGGGCATAGCGCAGTTCGAGTTCCTTGAATCGTAGGTAGGTACTCAGCGTGGTGAACACGAACGCGATGACCAACGCGTAGAACAAAAGATCGGTACCGCGATCAACGCCGAGCCAGTTGGCCACGACAGTGGTGTCATCGGGCCGCAGGATCGCATACACCGCCGCGATGACGAACAACACGTAGCCGACCTTGACCCAGGCCTTCGCTTTGGCGTTCGTTCGTGACCGCAGCAGATACACCAGCAGTGTCACCACCGCGGTAATCAGCAGCACCTGAATCCAGTTCATCGGCGCATCCTCCCTCTCAGGAATCCGTCGAAGATGATGTTCACACCATTGAGCAGGGGCTGTCCTTTGGACAGCGAGTATTCGGTGTAGAGGATCTCCACGGGCTCTTCGGCCACCCGCCACCGATTTTCGTCGATCAGCGCGACGAACTCGCTCGCGTGGCTCATGCCGTTCATGGTCAGGTTCAGCTGATCTGCGACCGTCCTGTCGAATATTCGCAACCCGTTGTGCGCGTCGGTGAGGCCCAGGCGCCGGCTGCTCGGGCTCAACCAGGCGGCCGCCCGCAGGATGAGGCGTTTCAGCGGCGGGGTGTGAGTGACCGTCGACCCCGCGAACCGGGTGCCGATCACGATGTCGACATCACCTTGTGACAGCCGCTCCAGCATGGACACCACGTCCTTGAGACGGTGCTGTCCATCGGCATCGAATGTCGCGAACACAGCGGCGCCGGATTGGCGGCGTGCGTACGCCACGCCGGTCTGGATCGCCGCGCCCTGACCCAGGTTCACCGGATGTGACACGACGTGAGCACCGGCGCGCAGGGCGACCCCGGCGGTGTCGTCGCGGCTACCGTCATCCACACACACCACATGGGCGAACACCGACCGCAGATCTGCGACGACATCGCCGATGACCTGCGCTTCGTTGAATGCTGGAATGATGATCCAGACGCTGGACGTGTCGATGCCCACAACGTACACGCAGTTCGAGGACGTTTCAGCGGTCGGCGCGGGCCAGTGCCGCCAGATGTGCGGCGATCCCGACCAGAGGACCGCACAGCAGAGCCACCACGGTCCGCGTTTCCAGGTTCAGTGGCAGGGTCAGCAACAGGGCCGCGGCCACCGTCGCTGCCACCCAACCCACCGAGTACGCCCGGTGCAGCGCCGCGGCCACCGTTGCCGATCCGGTGAGCGTCAGGATGGCGATCGACACCGCACCCGCCGTCAACCAGGCCAGCAGCGCACCGGAGGTCTGATACTCCGGACCGAAGGCGACCCGCAACAGCCACGGGCCCACCAGTCCGGCGGCGACGACCCCGAGTGCCCCGACTGCGAGCACCATCGCGGCGGGCCTCACCAGTGCCCGCAGACGGGCGCCGTGCCGGTCGATCCGGTAATCGACAAAGTAAGCGATGAGGTTGCCCTGCATGGCGGTCATCGGTACCAGCAGTGGCGCTCGGGTCAGCGTCACCGCGAGGATCACCACCCCGCCGGCGGCACCCAATTCACCGGAGGTGGTTTTGAGCAGAACCGGGAAGCCCATCACGAGGATCGCGCTCGCTCCCGATGCCGCGATCGAGTGCGATGCGCCGCGAAGAAATGTTGAAACCCCACCGGGTGTTGACAATTGGGCTGCCATACGTGCGCCGGAGGACACCGACAACAGCAGGATCCACGCCACCGCACCGCCGACGGTCGCCCAGAGGAATCCGACCAGGCCCCAGCCGAGCAGAAATGTCGCGGTGGCGATCGCGACCCGAATGACGGCATCGGTGACCATCAGCGAGCCGTACTGCGTCCATCGGCCGGTCCCGGCGAGCATCCCCAGCAGCGTTGCGTGCAGGCAGAAGCCGCCAAGGCCGATGGACAGCAGCACCACCGAAAGCCCGCGCGCTTCGGCGAAGACGTGCGGAGCCCATAGCGGCCAGCTGCCGGCGATGACGGCGGCTGCGGCGAGTCCGACCCCTGCGGCAACCCACATCGGATGGGTGTGCGGGCCATCGGATTCGCCCTGGCGGCCGACCGCTGCCCGAACCTCCCGAGTCGACTCCTGTAGTAGTCCGTTAGCGGCGCCGGTGACCAGACCGAACGCTCCCCAGAACACGCCGAACACCGAAAAGCCGGCCGGGTCGAGATTGCGGGCCGCTAGATACAGGACGGCGTAGCCGCACGCCGCGGTGATCGCCGTGGCGAACCCGACTCGTGCGACGCTGCCGCGGGCAACCGGTCCGACGCCGGCGCTCAGTGCGTCGAACCCGGCGCCGCCATCGGTCACAGCGGCGGAACCTCGGTGGAGTACAGCCACCCTTCCCACAGTGGGCGCAGAGACACATCGGCGTAGTTTGCAGCCAATCCGGTGAAGTCATCAGTCACGACTGTGCCGTGCCGGTGGCGGGTGGTCCAGTCTCGCAGCAGCGCGAAGAAGTTGTCGTCACCGATGAGGCCGCGCAGCGCATGAAGCGTGCACGCGCCACGTTTGTAGACGCGGTCATCGAACATGTCCGCCGGCCCTGGGTCGGAGAGCAGCAGGTCCTGTGGTTCAGTGATCAATCTTCGGTGGTACTGCCCGGCCAGCTGGTCAGCACTGCGGCCACCGGAGTTCTCTGACCACAGCCACTCGGCATAGCAGGCGAACCCCTCGTGTAGCCAGATGTCACGCCAGCGCCGCGCGGTCACACTGTTACCGAACCACTGGTGGGCAAGTTCGTGGGCGATCAACCGTTCGGAGGTGCGGGCACCGTCGCAATGGTTGGAGCCGAAGATCGAAACACCCTGTGCCTCAAGAGGAATCTCCAGCTCGTCATCCGTCACCACCACGGTGTAGCCGTTGGCCAGCGGGTAAGCACCGAATAACTTGATGAAGAGCTTCATCATCTCATTCTGGCGGGCGAAGTCGTGATCGTAGTTGGCGCGTAGGCGGTCCGGCAGGATCGCCTGCATCGGGACCGGAGCCTTCGACAGTCGATGGGCGGAATACATGCCGATCTGCAGCGTGGCCAAGTAGGTCGACGTCGGCTCGGGTTGCTCATAGGTCCAGATGGTCTGACTGGCTCGGACCCGCCGCGACACCAACTCGCCGGCAGCCACCGCGTAGTACGGGCTATCGGTGCTGATCGCTATCCGGTAGCTGGCCTTTGAGCTGGGATGATCATCGCAGGGAAACCAGGTCGGTGAGCCGTTAGGTTGACCGGCGACCAGTACGCCGTTGGACAGTTCTTCGAAACCGACCTCGCCCCAGTGGCTCCGGATCAACCTCGGCGCGCCGCCATAGCGGATCATGATCGACATCGCCGAGCCGGCCGGGAGTGGATCGGAGAGACGGATCCGCAGCTTGCCCTCGGAAGCACCGAAGTGAGCCGGCCGGCGCCCGTTCACCGTGACCTTGGTGGCGTTCATGGAGTCGGACAAATCCAGCGTGAAGGTCTGCAGTGACGCCAGGGTGGCGGCGGTGATGGTCGCCGTACCACTGAGCCGGTTGCCGGCTACCTTGTATTCCAACTCAAGTTCGTAGCGCGACACCCGGTAGCCGAAGTTGCCGTTATGCGGCAGGTACGGATCGATCACCGGCACTTTCCGGACCTTCTTGGCCTGTTGCTTCACGTGTTGATATCCGCCGCTTCGGGCAGGCTTCCCGCGTTCCTGGCCTTTTTACGTGAAACACGCCACGGGGCAATGGGATTGCCCTGCCAACGAGTCGAAGCGGGAACCTCGTCACCGCGCATCACCAGGGAGGCCGGTCCGATCGTCGCGCCCGCACCGATACGCGAAGCAGGCAGCGCAACGCAGTGCGTGCCCAGCGTCGCGCCGTTCTCCAGAACGACGGTATCCATTCGCATGATCCGGTCGTGGAACAGATGTGTCTGCACCACGCAACCGCGGTTCACCGTGCTGCCATCACCGAGTGTCACCAGATCGGCCTCAGGAAGCCAGTAGGTCTCGCACCAGACGCCCCGGCCGATCTTCGCGCCCAGGGCCCGCAGCCACACATTCATCACCGGAGTCCCACTCGCTGCTCGCGCGAACCACGGAGCGGCAACTGTTTCGACGAAGGTGTCTGATACCTCATTACGCCAAATGAACGATGACCACAACGTATGCTCGCCTACCTTGATACGGCCTACCACCAGCCATTTCGCGATTACTGCGGAACTTCCCGCCACCGCTCCGGCAATCAGCAGCACCAGCCCACCACCGAGCGCGGCCAAGCCGTAACCACCTCGCAGAACCAGCATCTGCAAGCCGATCAGCGTCGCCACCCCGATCGCGAATGTGACCATCACCGGTAGCAGCCGGCAGGTTTCGACGGCACCGCGCATCACCTTCAGCCGCATCGGCGGGTTGTAGGTCAGTGCCAGATCGGCGTGTTCGACGTTGCGGCGCAGGCGAATCGGTGGGCTGCCCAGCCAGGACGACCCCGTCTTGGCCTTGGACGGCGTCGCCGACAGGACCGCCACCAGACCGTCATCGGGAACCCGCCGGCCAGGTTGGGTGATACCGGAGTTACCCAGAAACGCCCGCTTGCCGACGGTTGCGACGGCGACATGGATCCATCCGCCACCGAGTTCGTAGGACGCAACCATGGTGTCGTCTGCCAGGAAGGCACCGTCCTCGACCACGGTGAATTTCGGGGTCAGCAGCGCGGTCGAGATCTCGGTGTTGCGGCCGATCTTCGCGCCCAGAATCCGCAGCCACACTGGCGTGAGCAGGCTTGCGTAAAGCGGGAACAGGTAGTTGCGGGCGGCATCCATCAGCCGTTCGGTGGCCCACAGCTGCCAGCCCACCCGGCTGCGGACAGGGTGGTAGCCCTCGCGCAGGCCCAGTGCGAGCGTGCGCACCCCGATCACCGTGAGCAATGCGTAGCTGGCCAGGGCGAGCAGGGTGGCCGCCGGAATCCACGGCGCCACCGCACGGATTGCATCGCCCAGGATGGCGGTCTCCCGGGCGGCCCAGGCCAGTACCGCCAGTCCCGCGGCCAGTGATACCAGCGGCAGCGCGCCGAGCAGCAGCGAGGACACCCCGTAGACGACGACCCAGTGCGCGGCCCGTGGTGGGCGGTGGTCCGGCCAGGGGTGTCGGGCCTTGCCGGACTTGACCGCGGGTGAGCCCTTCCAGTACTGGCCGTTCTTGACTTTGCCGATGACTGCCGAGCCTGGTGCAACATCGGCGTTCTTGCCGATCACCGCACCGGGTAGCAGGGCAGTCCGCGCGCCGATGGTGGCGTCATTGCCGATGGTGATCGGCCCGACGTGGAACCGGTCGCCGTCGATCCAGTGCCCGGTCAGGTCGACCTCCGGTTCGATCGAACTGCGATGCCCCAGGCTGAGCATGCCGGTCACCGGGGGCGCTGAGTGCAGATCTACGCCCTTGCCAACCGAATTGCCAAGTGCGCGAGCGTAATACACCAGCCATGGTGCGCCGGCTTGATTCTCCGCACCGCTGGCATCAGCGAGCCGTTCGGTCAGCCACACCCGGAGGTGTTCGGACCCGCCGCGACGGTAGGTGCCCGGCTTCAGGCCGGCGCACAAAACCCTGGCACCCAATACGGCAATGCCCATGCGGCCCAGCGGGGTGATGAATGTAACGAAGGCCGCCGCAACCAGCCACCAGTTGAGCGTTACCAGCCACGGCAGCGGATGCAGCTGCGCCGCAACGTTGTTGATCAAGGCCAGCCAGGTCACCCACTGAAGGCCGGTCAGCGTGGCCAGGGGGACGGTGAGCAGCACCTGGGCCGCCCGGGTGAACAACGGGGTGGGCGCGACGACGCGCGGTGTGACGGCGACCGGCGCCGGGTTCTGCATGTCGATGTCGTCGAGGAAACCGGCCAGCGATCCCAGCCGAGGGTGGTCGTACAGATGTGCGACCGTCATCTCGGGATAGCGGTTGCGCAGTGCGACCACCAATTGCGCCGCCGACAGTGACCCGCCGCCGAGGGCGAAGAAGTCTGCCTCCGGCCCGTCGATGCTCGCGCCGAGAGCATCTCGCCACATCGCGGCGAGCCAGCCCATGGTGCCACCGAGTTCGGGGCCGTCGGTTTCGTTGTAGCCGGGCGGCGGCCATGGCAGAGCGTCGCGGTCCACCTTCCCCGACGTGCGGGTGGGAAGTTCGTCGAGCAGCACCAGTCGGGGTACCAGCGCGGCGGGCAGTGATTCGCTGAGGTGGGTGCGCGCGGCCTCCAGATCGAAAGCCGGGTCGGCCGAGGCGATGTAACCCACCAACACCGGTGTGCCGCTGGCGGTTTTGCGCACGGCGGCCGCCCCACCGCTGACGCCGGGCAGATGTACCAGCGCCGAGTCGACTTCGCCGAGTTCGATGCGACGCCCACCGACTTTCACCTGATCGTCAGCGCGGCCCTGGAAGTACAGGCCCTCGGGTTCCACTCGCACCAGATCGCCGCTTCGGTAGGCGCGACTCCAGCCCAGCGACGGCATCGGAGCGTATTTTTCGGCGTCTTTTTGCGGATCCAGGTAGCGGGCCAGACCCACACCTCCGATCACCAGTTCACCGATCCCGCCGAGTTCCACGGGCATCCCGGTCTTATCGACGACGACCAGATCCCAGCCCGCAAGCGGTAGTCCGATACTGACCGGGCTCACTCCGTCGAGTCGGGCCCCGCATGCCACCACGGTCGCTTCCGTCGGCCCGTAGGTGTTCCACACCTCGCGGCCGTCCACCGCGAGGCGCTCCGCCAACTCGGGCGGACAGGCCTCTCCGCCGAAGATCAGCAGGCGCACGGCTTCCAGTGCCTCGGCCGGCCACAGCGCGGCAAGTGTCGGCACCGTCGACACCACGGTGATATCGCGTGAGACCAGCCAGGGTCCCAGATCCATACCGCTGCGCACGAGTGCGCGGGGTGCCGGTACCAGGCAGGCGCCGTGGCGCCATGCCAACCAGATCTCCTCGCACGATGCGTCGAACGCGACCGATAGCCCGGCCAGTACCCGATCTCCCGGTCCGATCGGATTGTCCTGCTGAAACATTCGTGCCTCGGCGTCGATGAACGCCGCCGCGTTGCGGTGGGTGACCGCCACACCCTTCGGGACACCGGTGGAGCCGGAGGTGAAGATGATCCAGGCATCGTCTCCGACCGCCGGCGGTGCGGCAGTCCCGCCGCGCGACGCACCTGGGCCGCGGCTAAGCCCCGCTTCGGTGATGACGCCGGCCACGGCGGCCTCGCCGAACACCAGCTCGGCCCGCTCCTCGGGATCGTCGGCGTCCACCGGGACGTAGGCCGCGCCACACGCCAGGACCGACAGGATGGCCATATACAGGGAGTAACTGCCCGAGGGCATGCGGATCCCTATCCGGTCCCCTCTGCCGATCCCGCGTTCGGACAGCCAGCGCGCACCCTCCTCGAGATCGGCGACCATCTCGGAATAGGTGAGCTGGACCTCACCGTCGTCGATGCCCGGAGCGTCCGGGTATCGGGCTGCGGTTTCGTAGAGGATGTCGATCAGCGTTCGCGGGGAAGGGGCTTGCCCTGATCGCAAATATTGTGAAGGAATTTCGGGCGTCGCCACGTCTGAGAATCCTAGGGGCTGACAGCCCCCGGTGCCCCGGTGTCGCACGGAGCGTTCAAACCTGAGACACTAGTGACGCAGAGGGGAGTATTCCTTCGCCGCGGTGTCGTCACCACGTCGGCCGTATATGGGTCGTCCGGTGCCGCGGGCCGTTTTCGCGGCGGAAGAGACCTCGGGCGTGTTTCGACAGCCGGAGGTCTGAGCAGTGAATGTGTCCGCGATCGAATGGGCGATCACCCTGGTGGTGACATTGGCCGTTCTGCTGTTCGACGTTGCGGTGTTCGCCCGCCGGCCGCACGAACCCAGCAGACGGCAAAATACCACTGCGCTGGTCTTCTATGTCGGTCTGGCCATCGCGTTCGGCCTCTGGGTCTGGAGGTTCCACGGCAGCCAGTTCGGCTTGGAGTTCTACGCGGGATGGCTCACCGAATACAGCCTGTCAATCGACAACCTATTCATCTTCATCATCATCATGACCAGTTTCAACGTGCCGAAGGTCCACCAGCAGCAGGCGTTGCTGGTTGGGATTGTGTTGGCACTGGTCTTGCGGGGTATCTTCATCGCGCTGGGAGCTGTTGCAATCCAACAGTTTTCGTGGATCTTCTACATTTTTGGCGCGTTCCTGGTGTTCACCGCGATCCGGCTGGCCCGCGACACCGATCACACCGATGATGCCGACAACGTGGTCGTGCGCTTTGCCAAGACCTACCTCAACACCACCGAAAAATGGGACGGTCTCAAGCTCTACGTCAAACAGGACCGCAAGCGGCTGATGACACCGATGTTCATGGTCATCGTGGCGTTGGCGACCACCGATCTGTTGTTCGCGGTGGATTCCATCCCAGCGATCTACGGACTGACCAGTGAGCCCTACCTGGTGTTCACCGCCAACGTGTTCGCGCTCATGGGGCTGAGGCAGTTGTACTTTCTGCTGGGAGATCTCCTCCAACGGCTGGTCTACCTGTCCCAGGGTCTGGCATTCATCCTGTTGTTTATCGGTGTGAAGCTTCTGCTGCATGCGTTACACGAGAATGAGTTGCCGTTCATCAACGGCGGCGAGGCGGTCAACGTTCCCCAGATCCCAACCCTGCTGAGCCTGGCGGTGATCGTCGTGACGCTGCTGATCACCATGGTGGCCAGCCTGGTCAAGACCAGGATCAGCGGCTCCCGTTAGATCCAGTTGTCATAGCCCCGTTCAGGGCCGAGCATCCGCTCGAGCCTGCTGCGGTTGAGCTTGGCAATCTCATTGCGAACGACCTTGCGTTCGGTGTCCACGTCATTGTGCATCCGACCGCCGATCGCGGCGATCACCGCGGTGGCTGAGCAGTAGGCGTCGGCCCGGCCGATGTGCATCACAAACTCGAAACCGAACTTGTCGGCGTAGCGCCGCGCGGCGCCTTCCAGCAGGTGCATGACACCGGGACGGGCATCGAATAGCGAGCACTGCTCAGCGTGCGAGTAGGCGCTTCCAGGCCGGCTCCCCGCCTTGGGATGGGCCGCCATGATGTGATGGACCAAGTCCTCGGCGAGCGAGAACAGCAGCGCGTCGGCCCTGCGGAACAGCACGGCTCTGCGAGTGGGCAGGCGATTGAAGGCGTCAAGTCCGAAGCCCTGGTGCATCAACACACCAGTCATCATCGGAAACAGCTGCCACGTCCGCGTTACCGCGCGTTACGGCCAGGAAAACTCTTGGCCGGTGCCTGAGCTTCAGTGGCCCTCGGCGGCGAAGCGGGCCCTTGATCGTTCCACTTCGGCCTCGGCCTCGGCGCGGCCGACGAAGTCTGCGGCCTTCACGTATTTGCCCGGCTCGAGATCCTTGTAGTGGACGAAGAAGTGCTTGATCGCCTCGAGTTCGAACGCAGGCACGTCGCCGAGATCGTTGATGTGGTCCCAGCGCGGATCGCCGGCCGGTACGCACAGCACCTTGTCGTCGCCACCTGCCTCGTCCACCATCTGGAACATCGCGACCGGCCTGACCTCGATGACCACACCGGGAAACACCGACTGGGGCAGTAGCACCATCGCGTCCAGCGGGTCGCCGTCCTCGCCCAGGGTGTCCTCGATGAACCCGTAGTCGGCCGGATACCCCATCGGGGTGTACAGGTAGCGGTCCAGCCGAACCCGGCCAGTCTCGTGGTCGATCTCGTACTTGTTGCGCTGGCCTTTCGGGATCTCGATCGTGACATCGAACTGCACCGCGCGACTCCTTCTTGCCGGTCCGGTCGCCCGATGGCGACGGGAGGTTACCTTATCGGAGCGATACCCTTGGGTACCGGCCCGTTGGGCACAATGGGACGCGAGGCAGTCAGGAGAGTCATGGTTCGCACCCCTGCGCGCCGCACTCATATGGTGCTTGCGGCCGCGGTGATCGCACTTGTCGCCGTAGTCGTCGCGACGGCGGCCCTGCTGACCGCAGGAGGCAAGAGCGACGCCCAGACCCCGCCGCCGCGGGAGCCGGCCAGCGCCAACCCGGCGGTGGTTGCCCTGTCCGACTCGGCGGCTATCCCGACCACCGCCGCGATCACTGCGGTGCTGGCACCGGCCGTCGCCAACCCCAATCTGGGCAACCTCAGCGGCCGCATCACCGATGCCAAGACCGGACAGCAGATTTGGGAACAGCGCGCCGACGCACCGATGCGTCCGGCATCGACCAACAAGGTCCTCACCGCGGGCGCTGCCTTGCTCACGTTGGATCGCAACGCCAGGGTCACAACGACGGTTCAGGCCGCCGACCAGACCCGGATGCCGGGTGTGGTGGTGCTCGTCGGCGGGGGAGACCCGACGCTGTCGGCAGCACCGCCGGGTGAGGACACCTGGTATCGCGGCGCCGCCCGGATCTCCGACCTCGCCGATCAAGTGCGCAAGAGCGGTATCACGGCCACCGCGGTGCAGGTCGACACCTCGTTGTTCACCGGCCCCGATATGGCTCCCGGTTGGGACCCGGCTGATATCGGTGGCGGCGACATCGCGCCGATCCAGTCGGTGATGCTCGATGCCGGGCGGATCCAACCCACCACGGTGGAGTCCCGGCGCTCGCCGACCCCCGCGCTTGATTCCGGCCGGGCGCTCGCGACTGCCCTCGGCATCAACCCGGCCAGGGTCACCTTCGCTCCCGGCCCGGCCGGCGGTCGGCAGTTGGCCTCGGTGCAGTCCGCCCCGCTGATGGATCGGTTGCTTCAGATGATGAGTACCTCCGACAACGTGATGGCCGAGACCATCGCTCGTGAGGTGGCTAAAGCGACTGGCCGACCGATGAGCTTCGCCGGCGGTGTCGACGCGGTTCTCAGCAAGCTGGCGTCGGCCAATATCGACGTGACAGGTGCGGCGCTAGTCGATTCCAGTGGGCTGTCGGTGGCTGATCTGCTGACGTCGAAGACCCTCGACGAGGTGGTCAATGCCGCTGCCGGACCTGATCAGCCTTCGCTGCGGCCGATGGTGGATCTGCTGCCCATCGCCGGTGGTAGCGGCACACTGTCCAACCGATTTGTCGACGGCGATCAGTCGAAATCCCCGGCCGGTTGGCTGCGCGCCAAGACCGGGTCGCTGACCGAGACCAATTCCCTGGCCGGGATTGTCACCGATGCCAGTGGTCGGGTGTTGACTTTCGCATTCATCTCCAACAATGCCGGGATAGAGGGACGAACCGCCATTGATGCGCTGGCCGCGACGCTGCGCACCTGTGGCTGTGGCTCGTGACGAAGCCTTCCGTGCAAGCACCGTCCATCGGCAAAGCGGTCGACTGGAAGTTCGCCGGCACGGTCGGGGCACGGCTGCTCCGGCCGGGCCCGCCCGCCACCGACTACACCCGCCGGCAGGCCATCGATCAACTCGCTGAATCCTCTCGCATCGCAGAGGGGCCCGTCCGTGACGTCACCGGACTTTTCACTGACCGCCCGGTACCCGAGGCCCGAATCGTCAACCGGGAGCAGTGGATTCGAGCGGCATCGGATTCCATGCGGGTGATGACCGGTGGCTCCCACACCCCGAGCCATACTATCTCCGGCCGTATCGCCGGCGCTCAAACCGGAGCGGTGCTCGCGTTCGTCTCCTCCGGCATCCTCGGTCAGTACGACCCCTTCGCCGCTGATGGCGGCGGCTGTCTGCTTCTGGTCTATCCGAATGTGATCTCCGTCGAACGTCAATTACGGTTGGTGCCGAAGGATTTCCGGATGTGGGTATGCCTGCACGAGGTCACGCACCGCGTTCAGTTCACCGCCAATCCGTGGCTGGCCCAACACATGTCACGCTCGTTGGAAGTGCTCACCGCGGATCGTGGAGATGACTTCGGCAAGGTGGTCGGGCGCCTTGCGGAGTTCGTCAAACAACGCCGCACGGTGCCGCTGGGTGAACCGGATCCCGGCAGCGCCGGGGTGCTCGGACTGTTGCGCGCGGTGCAGTCCGAACCGCAGCGAGAGGCGCTCGATCGGCTCCTTGTTCTCGGCACCCTGCTCGAAGGCCACGCCGACCATGTGATGGATGCCGTCGGTCCCGCGGTGGTGCCCTCAGTCCACCTCATCCGGATTCGCTTCGATGAACGCAGGCAACGTAGACAGCCGCCCCTGCAACGGCTGCTGCGCGCCCTGCTCGGGGTGGACGCGAAGTTGAGTCAGTACACCCGCGGCAAGGCATTCGTCGACCACGTGGTGGACCGGGTCGGGATGACGCGCTTCAATGCGGTGTGGACTGGCCCCGACACCCTGCCGTTGCCCGACGAGATCGAAAACCCCCAGCGGTGGATCGACAGAGTGCTGTAGCCGGGCTGCGCACCGCGCTGGCCGACTTCGCCGCGAACTGGCTCGCTGATGCGCAGTCGTGGTGCGTGGCGCTATCCGGCGGGCCCGACTCACTGGCGTTGACCGCCGCCGCCGCCGCGACACGGCCCACGACCGCACTGATCGTCGACCACGGACTGCAACCGGACTCCGAAGTTATTGCCCTGACCGCTCGACAGCAGGCCATGGACCTCGGGTGCGTAGGGGCCCGGGTCCTGCGCGTGCAGGTCGGAGACACCGGCGGGCCGGAGGCGGCCGCGCGAACCGCCCGCTACGCCGCTCTCGATGCAGCCCGGCAAGGCGCGCCGGTGCTGCTCGGCCACACCCTCGACGACCAGGCCGAGACCGTGTTGCTGGGTCTCGGGCGAGGCTCGGGTGCCCGCTCGATCGCCGGGATGCGGCCCTGCGATCCGCCGTGGTACCGGCCGTTGCTCGGCATGAGGCGCGGCCTCACCCACGCCGCCTGTGCGGAACTCGGTCTCGCGGTCTGGGACGATCCGCACAACAGCGACCCCCGCTTCACCCGGGTGCGATTGCGCACCGAGGTGCTGCCACTGCTGGAGCAGGTGCTGGGCGGCGGGGTGGCTGAGGCACTGGCCCGCACCGCCTCGGCGCTGCGGGAAGACACCGACGCACTCGATTCACTCGCCGGCCACGATGTGGTTGGGGCGGTGTCCGGTGACGGTCTGGAGGTCGCCGCGATCAGGGATCTGCCCGCCGCGGTGCGCCGTCGGGTGATCCGGGCCTGGCTGCTTACCGGTGGCGCCAGCGGGCTGACCGATACCCAGATTCGGGCAGTCGATGCGTTGGTGAGCGCCTGGCGGGGACAGGGCGGGGTGGCGGTCGGCTCCGAGGTTCCGTACACGAGGCTGTTCGCCGAACGTCGCGGTCTGGCGCTGACATTGAGCCGCAAACCGGTCTGATTGTTCCTATTCGGGTATGGCATGGCACGCTGAGGCCGTGACAGCGCATGAGCTGTATGCCGGCGACATCAAGTCCGTCTTGGTGTCTGAAGCGCAGATTCAGGCCCGTACCGTCGAACTCGGCACCGAATTGGGTCGCGACTATGCCGATGCGCTGGCCGGTCAGGATCTACTGCTGGTGACCGTCCTCAAGGGGGCGGTCATGTTCGTCACCGACCTGGCGCGCGCAATCCCGCTGCCCACCCAGCTGGAGTTCATGGCGGTCAGCTCCTACGGCTCGTCGACGTCGTCCTCGGGGGTGGTGCGCATCCTCAAGGATCTGGATCGCGATATCGCCGAGCGCGATGTGCTGATCGTGGAGGACATCGTCGACTCCGGCCTGACGTTGTCCTGGCTGCTGCGGAACCTGGCGACCCGCCATCCCCGGTCGCTACGGGTGTGCACCTTGCTGCGCAAGCCCGATGCCGTGCGTCGCGAACTAGACATTGGCTATGTCGGTTTCGACATCCCCAACGAGTTCGTCGTCGGTTACGGCTTGGACTACGCCGAGCGTTATCGTGACCTGCCCTACATCGGGACGTTGGATCCGAAGATCTATCAGCACTAAGGTCTATCAAAACTAGCGAATTCACCTTCCGCGGTAGGGGATCAGGTCAACTCCCAGACCGCGCTAACCGAGAAGCTGACGGTCTGCTCGCCGGGTGCAAGTGGCACCGCGGCGGCCATCGCGTCACTACGCGGCATCGGCATCGGGACCGGTTGGGGTGAGATGCCGCCGGGTGCTTCCGAGATCGAGATGACCTTGCCAAGCGAGAGGCCCGACAATTCGGCGTACTGCTGTGCCCGGTTCTTGGCGTCATCGAAGGCCCGGGCGCGGGCATCGCGCACCAGTTGCGAATCATCGTCGATGGAGAAGTTGACCGAGTTGATCCGGGTGGTGTTACCCCCGGTGCTGATGATGGTGGCCAGCGCACCCGAGGCGGCCTCGAGTTTGCGGATCTTCACCTGAATCGAGTTGCCCGCCCGGTATCCGGTGATTACGGAATTCTCGCCGTACTGCGGTTGCAGGCTCACCGTCGTGGTGCTGATGTCTTTGGCGTCGATCCCGCCGGCGGTCAGGGCACCGATGACGGCCTGCTGGCGGTCGCTGGTCTGATTCATCGCCGACGTTGCATCTGGGGCCACCGCTTCGATTCCCACGTCCGCGGTCACCGTGTCAGGTGCCCCCTGTACCTGCCCGGAGCCGATGACGGTCACCTGCCGTGGGCTCGCCGCAACCGGTCCGGCTTTAGCGTCACACCCGGCCAGGGTGGCGGCGGTCAGTACCGCCGCGGCACTTGCGACCATGACTGTCACGACGCGGCGAGGGTTGGCGGCATTGATCATGATTCACCGTAGCGCGCCTGCGGACCCCGTTCGCTGCCGGCGAATTCACGTCCACTGCACTTCTGACAGGAACCTCAGGAGTTCAGCGGTGATCTCATCCGGTCGCTCCTGTTGAATCCAGTGTCCGGCGCCGTCCAGCATGATCTGCCGGTAGGGACCGATGGCGACCTCGCGGGCACGGGTGGTTTTAGTGAAGGCGAGCACCGGGTCATCGGTCCCGCCCACGAAAAGCGAAGGAACGCCGATGGTCTCAGCGGCCGGATGGGCGGTGATGTCCCAGTTGCGTTCGTAGTTGCGATACCAGTTCAGCGCCCCGGTGAAGCCGGTGCGGCTGAACTCGGCGACGTAGTGGTCGAGTTCAGCGGCGGCCAGCCAGTCCGGCAGCCGGTCCGGCTCGGGTAACCGGGCGATGAATCCCTCAGGTCCTGGTGTCAGCATCCGCAGCGCGGCTGTTTCATCCTGCGATGCCCGCATCCCGCCGAGCATCCGCCGCAAACTGCGACGTGGATCTGCGTCCATCTCGGCGTCGGCCACCCCCGGTTGCTGGAAATACAGCATGTAGAAGAAATTGTCACCGAAGATCCTGCGCAACGCCTCGGTCACCGGTGTCAGGGGCCGCGGTACCGGCGGCACGCTCAGGCCCGCCACGGCGGCGACCCGGTCGGGGTGCAGCAGCGGGGTGCTCCATGCCACCACCGCGCCCCAGTCGTGTCCGATCAGCGCGCCGCGTTCGGCCCCGGCGTAGTCGAGTAGGCCGACCACATCGCCGGTCAGCGCAGCGATGTCATAGGCCTCGATGGCTTTGGGGCGCGTTGAGCCCCCATAGCCGCGTTGATCGGGGGCGATCACCCGGTAGCCGGCCGCGGCCAGGGCGGGGATCTGATGACGCCAGGAGTAGGCCAACTCGGGGAATCCGTGGGTCAGGATCACCGTCGGCCCGGCCGGGGGACCGGCCTCGAGAATCCGCAACCGGACCCCGTTGACGTCGACTAACCGTTCGATCGGTGTAACCACCGACCCAGCCAAGCACAGCGCGGTCCGAGGCCGGCATGGGCCTGTCAGGGATCCCGAATTGGGAACCAATCGGTGACGGAAACCCTCGGGGCGCTGTCCGACGTTGGGGTAGCGGTAGCCTAAAACATTCCCCCGCAGAGCACATCGGAAGGACGAGGCCCCCGGGGCCGACGCTTGATGAACCGGAAAAATGTTATCCGCACGCTGACCGTGATCGCCGCGGTGCTGCTGCTGGGCTGGTTGTTCCTCTACTTCAGTGACGACACCCGCGGCTTCAAGCCCATCGACACTTCCGTCGCGGTGTCGCAAATCAACGCCGACAACGTCAAGACGGCCCAGATTGACGACAAGGAACAGCAGGTCCGGCTGGAGCTGAAGAACGCCGGCAAGGAAACCGCCAATTCCACCAAGGTGATCGCCAAGTACCCGACCGGATACGCGGTGCCGCTGTTCGAGGCGCTGACCAACAAGGGCATCAAGACCAACACCGCGGTCAATCAGCCCAGCCTGTTGGGTTCGCTGCTGGTGTACATGCTGCCCCTGCTCATGCTCGTCGGGCTGTTCGTGCTGTTCTCCCGCATGCAGACCGGTGGCCGGATGGGCTTCGGGTTCGGCAAGTCCAAGGCCAAGCTGCTGACCAAAGACATGCCGACGACCACCTTCGCCGACGTCGCCGGGGCCGACGAGGCCGTCGAGGAGCTCTACGAGATCAAGGACTTCCTGCAGAACCCGGCCCGCTACCAGGCTGTCGGAGCAAAGATCCCCAAGGGCGTACTGCTTTATGGCCCGCCGGGCACCGGCAAGACGTTGTTAGCGCGGGCTGTTGCGGGCGAGGCCGGGGTGCCGTTCTTCACGATCTCCGGTTCGGACTTCGTCGAGATGTTCGTCGGTGTCGGCGCTTCCCGGGTCCGCGACCTTTTCGAACAGGCCAAGCAGAACTCGCCGTCCATCATCTTCGTCGACGAGATCGACGCGGTAGGCCGCCAGCGCGGCGCCGGGCTGGGCGGAGGCCACGACGAGCGCGAGCAGACCCTCAATCAGCTACTCGTTGAGATGGACGGGTTCGGTGAGCGCCAAGGCGTGATCCTCATCGCCGCCACCAACCGGCCCGACATTCTCGATCCTGCTCTGTTGCGACCGGGCCGTTTCGATCGGCAGATCCCGGTTTCCTCCCCGGACCTGGCCGGCCGCAAGGCGGTGCTGCGGGTGCACTCGCAGGGCAAGCCGCTGGCTCCGGGGGCGGACCTCGACGGTCTGGCCAAGCGCACCGTAGGTATGTCCGGTGCGGATCTGGCCAACGTGATCAACGAGGCTGCGTTGCTTACCGCCCGCGAGAACGGGACCGTCATCACCGGGGCCGCACTGGAAGAAGCCGTCGATCGGGTGATCGGCGGCCCGCGGCGCAAGGGCCGGATCATCAGCGAGACCGAGAAGAAGATTACCGCGTACCACGAGGGCGGGCACACCCTGGCCGCGTGGGCGATGACCGACATCGAGCCGATCTACAAAGTGACAATTCTGGCCCGTGGCCGTACCGGTGGACACGCGGTGAGCGTGCCCGAGGACGACAAGGGCCTGATGACCCGCTCGGAGATGATCGCCCGCCTGGTGTTCGCCATGGGCGGGCGCGCCGCCGAGGAGTTGGTGTTCCGGGAGCCGACCACCGGTGCGGTCTCCGATATCGAACAGGCCACCAAGATTGCCCGCGCGATGGTGACTGAGTACGGCATGAGCTCCAAGCTCGGCGCGGTCCGCTACGGCACCGAGCATGGCGACCCGTTCCTGGGCCGCACCATGGGTAACCAGGCCGACTACAGCCACGAGGTGGCCCGCGATATCGACGACGAAGTGCGTAAGCTCATCGAAGCCGCGCATGACGAGGCGTGGGCGATCCTGACCGAACACCGTGATGTGCTCGACGTGCTGGCGGCCGAACTTCTGGAGAAGGAGACGTTGCACCGCGTCGAACTGGAGGTCATTTTCGCCGGTATCCAGAAACGGCCTCGCCTGACGGTGTTCGACGACTTCGGCGGACGTATCCCGTCGGACAAGCCACCCATCAAGACACCGGGGGAGCTTGCCATCGAACGCGGTGAGCCGTGGCCGCAGCCGATACCGGAGCCGGCGTTCAAGAAGGCGATCGCCGCAGCAAGCGCCGCGCACGCCCAGCAGGGTCCTGACGTCAACGGTAACGGTGCGGACCCGACGGGTCGCTACCACGCGCAGAACGGTCCAACCCGACCCAATCCAACCCGACCCAATCCATCCCAACCCAATCCATCCCAACCCAATCCATCCCAACCCAATTACGGTGCCCCGTCCGGTTGGCAGGCACCCGGGTGGCCGCCGCCGCAACAGCAGCAGGGTTACTGGTACCCGCCGCCGCCCGGGTGGGGAACCCCTCAGCAGCATCAGGGGCAGCCGTATCCGCAACATCAACCTCACCCGACTCATTCCGGACCGGGCGCGGCTCCCCAGGGTGAGCCTGCTGAGGATTCCACCTACCGGCCCACAGCTGAATAACGGACGGAGCGTCCATGACGAAGCGCGATTCCATCACGCTCGACATCACTGAGTTCGACCAGGCCCGCGCTGAAGCTGCGGTCCGCGAACTGCTGCTGGCGGTCGGTGAGAATCCAGACCGCCAAGGGCTACGGGACACCCCGGCGCGGGTCGCACGCGCCTATCGGGAGATGTTCGCCGGGTTGTATACCGACCCGGATACCGTGCTGGACACCACATTCGACGAGGATCATGACGAGCTGGTGCTGGTCACGAAAATCCCGCTGTACTCCACTTGTGAGCATCATCTGGTGGCCTTCCACGGAATGGCCCATGTCGGCTACATCCCTGGAAACGACGGCCGGGTGACCGGGCTATCGAAGCTGGCCCGGGTCGTCGACCTGTATGCCAAACGTCCGCAGATTCAGGAGCGTCTGACTGCCCAAATCGCTGATGCCCTGGTTCGCAAACTCAAGCCACGTGGTGTCATCGTCGTCATCGAAGCCGAGCATCTGTGCATGGCGATGCGGGGGGTGCGCAAAGCCGGCTCGATCACCATGACATCGGCGGTGCGCGGACAGTTCAAGACCGACGACGCATCGCGATCCGAGGCACTGGGCCTGATTCTTCGCAAGTGAGGCCGACCCGGGTGCAGGTGATGGGGATCGTCAACGTCACCGACGACTCTTTTTCTGACGGCGGGCGCTACCTCGATCCCACCCGGGCCGTGCAGCACGCACTCGCCCTGACCGCCGAGGGGGCGGATATCATCGACGTCGGTGGTGAGTCCACCCGGCCCGGTGCCGTCCGCATCGACCCCGCCGTAGAGACGGCGCGGATTCTTCCAGTCGTGAAAGAGATTGCGGCACAGGGAATCACCGTCAGTATCGACACTATGCATTCCGTGGTGGCGCGGGCCGCGCTGGAAAGCGGAGCCAGCATCGTCAACGATGTCAGCGGTGGCCGCGTCGATCCAGATATGGCGTCACTGGTCGCCGAGGCGGCCGTGCCGTGGGTGCTGATGCACTGGCGATCGGTTCAGCAGGCTCAACCGCACGATGCGCCTCACTACCGTGATGTAGTGGCCGAGGTTCGTGACGAACTTCTCGCCGGAGTTGATGCCGCGCTGGCCGTCGGTATCGATCACGACAAGCTGATCATCGATCCGGGCCTGGGGTTTGCCAAGACTGCACAACACAATTGGGCGTTGTTACGCGCCCTGCCCGAGTTGGTCGCGACCGGTATTCCGGTGCTCGTCGGGGCATCGCGCAAGCGCTTTCTCGGCACCCTGTTGGCCGCGCCCGATGGCACACCGCGACCGCCGGACGGGCGCGAGACCGCCACCGCGCTGATCTCCGCACTGGCCGGGCTACACGGAGCATGGGGGGTTCGCGTGCATGACGTCCGCGCCAGCATCGACGCCCTGAAGGTGATTGATGCCTGGCAGACCGACTCGGAGGGCACTGATGACTGACCGTATCGAGTTGCGCGGGCTGGCCGTCCGGGGAAACCACGGCGTCTTCGACCATGAGCGGCGCGACGGACAGGACTTCGTCGTGGACATCACCGTCTGGATCGACCTAGCCGATGCCGCCGCCAGCGACGATCTCAGCGACACCTTTGACTACGGCGTGCTGGCGCAGCGGGCCGCGGACATCATCGGCGGGCCCGCGCGCAATCTCATCGAGACGGTCGCCGCGGAGATCGCCGACGGGGTGATGACCGACCAACGGGTGCATGCCGCTGAGGTGGTTGTGCACAAACCCCAGGCTCCGATTCCGCTGACGTTCGCCGACGTGGCCGTGGTCGCCCGCCGATCCCGGCGGGGTGGGCGCGGCGCGCCATGAGTCGGGTCGTGCTGTCGATCGGATCCAACCTGGGTGATCGCCTGGCTCGATTGCAGGCTGCCGTCGACGGCCTGGGGGATTCGGTGAAAGCGGTGTCACCGGTCTATGAGACGGATGCCTGGGGTGGTGTTTCGCAGCCCGCCTTTCTCAATGCCGTCGTCATCGCTGACGACGACCGGCTGGATGCACACGGCTGGTTGCGGCGCGCTCAAGCGCTTGAACTCGACAATGAGCGGGTGCGTACCAAGAAGTGGGGACCGCGCACTCTTGATGTCGACCTGATCTGTTGCTTCGGCGTACCGCTACCGGGCGGCGGGATATCGGGCGGCGGGATATCGGGCGAAGAGATATTCAGCCATGATGCTGAACTCACGCTGCCGCACCCGTTTGC